>NZ_CACSIG010000074.1:0-578 GCF_902705815.1 Alteromonas infernus | reverse complement strand
CCACTATTTTACCANNCTGCTGATTGGACTCCAGATAGTGATGCGCTGCTACTATCTCTTCAAATTTAAAGCTTCGATCAATGACAGGCTTGAGTGTTCCTTCGGATAAACCCGAGAGGATAAATTGCTTTGCTCTGCGAAAACGCTCGATGTCTTTTATAACTTCAGTAAACACATACCCCCTAACAATCAGACTTTTACGAAGTGCTATTTTTAAGGGAAAAGGAGTTATTTCGGGACTTAATGCTCCGTGTACTATTATTGTTCCTTCAGGGCTCATTGCTTCAGCAATTTCAGCTATCTGCGGCCCACCGACAGCATCAAATGCGATTTTTAAATTGTTTTCTCCCAAGATACTTCTCAAGCTATCCAGCAGCGGTTTCTTCTTGGGTTGCAATCACATGGGCCGCGCCAGCCTTGAGCACAGCAGCCTTTTTAGCTCCTGTTAGAGTTGTAGCGATACGGGGACTACCCCCCCGGGGTAATTCACAATTTGAACTCGCAGCCAATCCAACACTGCTCGATGCGGTCGGTTATCAGTACTGCATCGCCTTTTTAGCACGTTAGCAATTTCGACC
>NZ_CACSIG010000073.1:0-597 GCF_902705815.1 Alteromonas infernus | reverse complement strand
TCTACGTGCATGGCGACCTTAATAGGCTGGGGTTGGAATTTCATTAGCGAAGAGAAGTGGATAACTACGCTTTACACCGATGCTTAAAAAGCAACGTCGCGTTTAATAATGAATAAATGAGCAGGGGAGTATCTCTTACTACCCTGCAATTTATTTAAAAGGGGTTTTCACAAAGTTGTCGGGCACATGGTTCAAGGACAAAAAGCTTTCAGATGTCTGCTAAGCAGTTTCTCGTATTTTAAGCTCAAAAGGTAAAACTTGGCTCGCTGGTTCAACGTCTTCGCCTTCTATTAGCGCTATCAATGACTCGGTTGCCATTTCAGCCATCTTTCGGCGCGGGACTGAAACCGTTGTTAGAGCTGGGTAAAATTGAACGCGCAAAAACTCAGGTCGTTAAAAACCGCAGATATCGATATCTTTGCCAGGCTTGATACCTCGCCTATTACATTCCATCACTGCGCCGGCCGCAAGTTCGTCACTTACAAAAAAATAGCGCGTCTGTATCGGGCCACTTATGCAGTGTTTCTGAGAGAAGCTCAGCACCAGCTTGAAAATGAAAGCGTCGGCTCTAGAGGAGACATATCGCTCTGCTGATAG
>NZ_CACSIG010000072.1:0-517 GCF_902705815.1 Alteromonas infernus | reverse complement strand
CTTTATGCGCGAGCTTGAATCCATATGCCTTATCAACTTGTAATCAGGAACAGAAAAGCCGTCAAATCAGACGGCTTTTGCGCATATAAGCATTAGGTTAATTAATGGTAAGTTTAGGTTTTACCAATTAACCATTGGGTCAACTTCACTGTCGTAATCAACACTTGAAATGTCAAAACCGAACAGTTTTAAGAACTCATGGTTGTAACCTTTGTAGTCACTTAAGTCATGAAAGTTCTCTTGTGTCACTTGATCCCATAGCGCCTTAATTTTTGCCTGTGTTGCATCGTTAGTTTCTTTTCCATCCATGCGATAGCGATTTGCTTCATCTAACGTTGGTGTATTGCCGAACAGCACTGTGAAAACAAGCCATAAATCTGTTCAATACACCCTTCATGCGTCCCTTCCTCTTTCATCACTTTGTAAACTAAGTGAAACTATACAGAGGCATTACAGGAACTAGCCGTAGCTTGCTTGCGTTACCAAGTCTTTAATCGAACTCACGTTCGCCTGTACA
>NZ_CACSIG010000071.1:0-36824 GCF_902705815.1 Alteromonas infernus | reverse complement strand
AAAGATGAAAAAAGTGAACTAACCGTCTATTTTTCATTCAAATGTGATAATTAGTAGACAATATGGACTAATTACTAATAGGATGGGTGTTCAGATCCTATAAAGTAGTCGTTCTTAAAGTAGTATTTGATCCTGCCGTTATTATATTGAAACTTGATGTTGAAGGTTGCGTAAAGGAATACGTATGAGAATGCATGTAAGCGTAAACGGCCTACGCTTTGTATTCTTCATAAATGTATTAATACTGGTTGTGTCAAAAATTGACTACGCAATAATTATAAAGGTGGGTTTATGTTACGAACTCTTTCATTGCTATCAGCGGCAATGCTAGCCTCCCAGGTTAGTCATGTGGCAATGGCACAAGACGCTTCTGCAAACGAAGTCGTTCAGCCAACTACTTCAGTAAGCATAGAATCACCCGCTGAAGCGTCTAATCGCTTTCAAACAGCCTTTTTGCGACGCCAGGTCGATCAAACCATGTCTGTAGGACGTGCCATTAGCTCTATCGCTGGCCATTATCCGCAAGAAATAGTCTCTATTGTTGATATCGCATTAGACACGTATCCAGATAAGTATCGAGAAATCATCTTTGCTGCAATATCAGCGCAACCTTCTTCTACCGAGGAAATTGTTCAGCTTGCAATAGAAAAAGAAGTAAGCAGCTGCCCCAACATTGTTCAGCTAGCTATTAAAGCAGAACCAACCTATGTCGATTTCGTTGTTCATGCAGCAGCGGTTTCAACCCCTGAAGAATTAGATGAGATAGTACGTGTTGCTGTTCTTACTCAACCTGATGCAGCAGACAGTATTGTTCAAACACTCTCGCAGGAGCACCCGAACAAAATTGTTGAGATTATGACAAGCGCGCTTAATGCCGTTCCCTTCGTTGGAGAGTACGTGGTAGATTCATTATTAGCGGTCTTCCCTAACGAAGCGCAAACGGTAGTGGAAACAGCCGTAAGAGAATCATCTCATCAACGTGAACAGGTAATACGTATATTAAGCACCGCACAACATGCGGGTGTTTCTCAAGATAAGTTAAAAGAATACGCGATGTCGGCAGGTTTATCAGAAGAAGACTTTAATAGTGCGGTTAGTAATTAGCCTTTATAGCGCTTTATCCATATAAACAAACGGCGTACTGATAGTTCAATACGCCGTTTTTCTTTTTCGGCTTGTGTTGGTCTTGCAAACAACCGGTATTTATCACCTAAAACCCTGTTCGCTTTCTCTCGCTTTTATATCTCGCTTTTATCTCTCGTTATTCTCTGTAGCTGTAATCTCTAAACACTTGGCCGTTAACGCCTACTTATTAAATGAATAAAGCATAGCGGCTTCTTTATATAGCATCAGTTCTGCTTTTAACAAATCTACCCTGGCTTTGATCTCTTTCATCTTCGCTTTAATTTCGTTTTGAGCACGGGCATTTAAAACAAACATATCACTGTCGCCAGCATCGAAGCGCGTCTTCTCTACTTTAGATAAGGTTTTGGCTAATGCAGCGTTTTCGCTTTGCAGCGATACAATGTCTTTTGCCTGCCCCCAATACACCAGCGCTTGTTCAAAGCGTTGTGCTATTGCTTGCTCGGTAGACGTGAGTTTGTACGCCAGCTCTCGTTGCTTTGACTGAAGCTGTGCACGTTCCGCTTTGGCCTTTCTGTTACCCAAGGGGTAAGAAAAAGACAACCCAACTTTTGTTTCTGTACCTTCAAGGGTTTGTGAACCCGCCCCCACATCTCTGGCGATAGAGGCGGTAAGGTCAAGTTTAGGTAACAACGCGTTGTCAGCAAGCGCCACTTTATTTTCTACCACCTGCTGCTCTAACTTCATAACATCCAGTTCGGGATGCTCGCGCAGCGCATTGCGCAGAGTGACAAGTTGACCGTTGCCCACCCAATATGGCCAGTTAATGTTTTTTGGTGGTTTATCGCTTTTGACCGCTTGCATGTCACCGCTTGGCGAACGCCAATAGTAAGACAGCATTTGCGCATGCATATCCCGCTTTTGTTTTAGTTCAGCCAAGGTTAAACGCTGCTGTAGCAAGTTTGCTTTGAACTCGGTTAACACGATACTGGCTAAATCGCCTTTTTCTACCCGTGTAACCAAGGCTTTTTCACGTTCAGAAGCGGTATTAAGCAATTCGGTTACCGCGTCTATTTGCAGTGCGCTTTCATACCACGCGATATACTCACTTACCCCTTTATATACAAAGTCATTAATTAGGCTGCTTGCTAATGCTTGCCATTGGGATGACGCTAGTCCCGCATTTCTTAGCGCGGTTCGGCGTTTGTCTATTTCGCGGTTTTGTAGCAATGACATGGCAATGCCAACACTTGCTTCTCCGCCAGATAGCGTATCGTAATATCCTTCGTAGCTAGGAAAATCACCACCTGCGATGCGGTACTCACCAAAAACCGAGGCATTGTAATCCTCTATGGGGTTAGTAAAGCGCTGGGTTAAATTGGTTCCATCGTAATAACCTGATACGCGGCTTTTCGTTTTCTGTTCTATAAAAGGGTCGAAACTGCTTCTGGCAATTTCAAGTTCAGCCGCGGCTTGGTAATTACCTTCATTTATCGCAAGCACATAAGGGTGATAATTCACCATGCTTTCTATTAACCCTTCTATAGAAGGTGCCGGCTGTGTAGTTTGACTTTGCGCCAGTACCTTAGCACTGCTAACGCTGCCCAAAAGCGCGAGTGCCAATAACAACGAGATAAAGCTTCGCGCTACCATATTGATGCTCCAGAACCTTTACCACCGCTTGAAGGTGATTCTTGAGTTGGCAGCGGCGGGAAGTTATTCAGCTGTCGCCACATTTCGTAACCCAGGCGTACCTCTTCCAATAACACCCACGCTTTTACGCGACTACCTAAACGGGCCGAACTTTCTGCCGGCCATGGAATATCTGACTCATCTGGGCGTATCCAAACGTTGAAGTCGCCCATGGCATTTGCCACTGGCTCAACGTAGACCACTTCACCACCAAAGGTGCCAATTGCGCTGCCGGGCCAGCCGCTAAACTGAAACACTGGCCAGCCTTCAAACTGAAGGCGCGCTTTTGCACCCGGCTTTACTAATGGCGCATCTAACCCTCTTACGGTAACACGCACACTACGCTTCGCATTGGCAGGAATAAATTGGCCTAGGATGTCTCCTGATTTCACGAAAGTAGATACACCTCCAGATAATAAACGCACCACAGTGCCATCCACCGGCGCAAGCTTTGTTTGCGTAGATTGGCGAGACAAGATCATGCTGGCCTCGTTTATTTCAGAAACAGACGCTGCAGCTTTAGCACGTAACTCCTGCACTTTAATTTCGGCTTGCTCTACTTCTTTGCGCGACACCAGCCCCTGCGCTTCAAGTGACTTCTGACGGGCTAAGTTGTTCTCAGCATTTCTTACCGCCGTTTCATTCGCTTGATTCTTTAGGTTGGCGGCAGATAGCTGAGACTGAAGCTTTTCAAGACGCTGAGCATCAATATCAATAAGCGTCACGATAGGGTCGCCCGCCTTCACCTGCTGCCCTTCCCTTACATGCCACTGCTTAACCTGACCATCAACAAGCGCGTTGATAGGTTGGGTTCTGTCTTTCGGGTCGAGTGAGTCCACCATACCTGTGCCATAAGCGGTTTGGATCCAAGGCGTGAAGTACAGTATTAAGCCAGCAGCAAGCACTAAAAAAATAATCACGCCAGTGACTACCCGGTGTAGCTTTGGCACGTTCAAAGAAGGTAACGAAGTAATGTTGTCTAAAAAGCGACGTTCTGCGTTATTCACTTATTCACCCTCCTTATTTGCGTTCTTGTTATCGCTTTGCACATCTAAACTCACTGGCGCTACCCCATTATTATACTCGCTAAGCATAGCGGTGGCGTTGTCGTGCAGATGTATCACACCATCGAAGCATTCGGGTATTGGGATGTTTGAAAAGTACATTACCGTAAAATCGTACTTGGTTAAGCGGTTTAGAAGGCGCGCGCGAAGTTCAATAGGGATCGCATCAAAGTGTTGATTCAATATCAATAATTTGGGTTTGGCGATAATGGCAGCAGCCAGTTTAAGTAATAAGAACTCAAGCGGCTGCAATGGCGCGCCCAATACAGACACTTTCGTTTGAAGGCCCTCTGGCAAGCCGTCAATTGTCTTGGTCATTTCCACTTCTTCAAGCGCTGCGCGAATATCGGCAATGGTGGCCTGTGGGTGAGCGAGCTTTAAGTAACGCTCTATCGACACTTCAATAATCAGCGAGCGATCTAAGATAGTCACCGCTTGCCTTAGCTCGTGGGTGTCGTAATCGTTAAGGCTTAATTCACCCAATAAAATATCGCCCGACTTAACCCTGTCGTACTGCTTCAATAAACCTACAAGCTGCTTTTGAACCCAGCTTTTATCTGTAGTCACAAAGTACTTAGTGCCAGGTTCGAATACCACATTTAATTGGCAGGTATCGTTACCGTGTTTAAGTTCGACGTCGTTAAATACCAGTTTTGATGATGCGGGTATATGTTCTGACGCATTAAGCTCTTCTTGCGGCATAGCTAAAGCTCCACCTAGCTTTTCGGCTGCTCCGTAAAGTTCGAAATAAAGCTTTAAGTATTGAGTGAAGCGAGATAAACCAAAGAATACGGCTGACATAACCAGCTCAGCGGCAACTAGCTGACCAATAGACAGTTCACCTTGTACCACCAGTACACCGCCAATACCCAATAAAGAAGCACTGGCTACGGCATACATTAATAAGAACATGACCACCTGCGAGAACGTGTAATGAAAATGGTTCTTATGCTTTTGCACATAGTCACTGATGTAACCTTCGGTACTGCGCCCGGCGTACTCGACATGATCTGCCGACTTAAAGAACTCGTGAGCAATAGCAATATCGTGAAGCCACTTAGCCGACTCGTATTTCGCGTGAGATAACTCGATAGCAGTGCGCTTAGCGCCGCGGCCCCAAATTTTCCACACCGCATACATGGTAAGTAAAAGCACTACGTTAAACGCGAACAACGCCGGGTGGTAAAAGGATACCAAAGTGAAGCCCACCAGCATCTGCAATACCAAGGCAAAGCCGTCGATCATCAAAGACGGGATATTCTTTTGAAACGTCATAATGTCGAAATAGCGCTGAGTTATGCTGACGTTTTGACGCCCTTCAAAAAAGCTATGGGGCGCGAGAATAGTTTTAAGGCCGATGTCGGCAGTTAAACGCGCGTAAACCTTTCGCTCGTAAAACTCCATCACCCGCATACGAAGGGCACTAAATACACCTGATATAAATAAAGTAAGAAACAAGACAACAGCTAGGATGACCACAGCACGGGTTGAGCCTATATTGGCGATACTGTTGATTAGGGTTTGCACTGCAATTGGCACTGCCAATGTCATTAAACTAATTGCAACACCGTAGGCAATAGCAACCCAGAAAAAGCCAGCCTCGGGTTTTAGAAGCGAAAAAAGCGTTTTTCGCGTTTTGCGTAAATTTATTGGTTTAGCCATAGTTATGTCTTCAATATACCGCTAGCTTAGAAAAGTGAGAAACGCGCTGTTCTTAATTGTGGGTAACAGCAACAATAATTAGTGTATTTCAATACTGAGTTAGAATAAATCTGTTATATTCTGAATACTTCATCGAAAATAATTGCGATTATGAATTATGGGGTCAGAGTACATTTCCTGCCCTTCTTCTATTTTGTAAAATTATGCATCACCTAAACTACCATCATTTATACTATTTTTATCTGGTCGCCCGCGAAGGCAGTATTGCTAAGGCAGCCAAGTTACTTCACGTTACTCCTCAAACGGTTAGCGGGCAAATTAGTACCTTCGAAAACCAGCTTGGCTATGCCCTATTCGACAGAATAAACAAGCGGCTATACCTTAACGCGAGAGGTAAAGTTACCTATCAGTATGCCAGTGAAATATTTCACAAAGGTAATCAACTGGCTGAAATACTTAACAATAGCGATGAAGTGAATACGAAAGAATTTGTAATAGGTATTACAAACGGTATTCCAAAAGTACTTTTTTACGATTTTGTTCACGACACCATGCGTCGGTTTTCTCATGTGAAGTATGTAATTAAAGAAGACAGCTTCGATGGATTACTGAAAGAGCTGGCCATTAACGCTATCGACTTTATTGTTGCAGACCGCGGCATAGCGCCGGGTACGCAAATTAGCGCCAATAGCTTTTTCTAGGTGAAAGCTCGTTAAGTTTTTTTGCGAAATCACCACTTAGTGAAGAACAAACATTTCCTGACTGTTTAAATCAGATGCCGTTACTTATTCAAGGCAACACGTCGGGGATACGGCAAGCATTAACTAGCTGGCTTGAAACCGAACAGCTTTACCCCAAAATTGTGGCCGAGTTCGATGATACCGCTTTATTAAAGCTATTTGGCAGCGAAGACTTTGGCGTGTTCTGCGCACCATCGGCTATTTCGAAACACGTTGAAGAGCAATATGGTGTGCATTGTATTGGCAACGCGAATACGCTCAACGAACGATACTACGCTATTACAGGTAAAAGCCGTGCTGACTATACGATTAGTGAGGCGATTGTTACCTCAGCCAGGGAGATTTTAGCGTAACGCGTGGGCTCTGGACGCCTGGATTAGGAGCCATAGAAATTGAGGGGCAGAGTATCAACACTGCCCTGCGATTATTAAGCTGCAACGCCATCATCGATATCTTGTGAATAGAAGCTAAGTGTAAGTATCTTTTCTAACATTAAGCGAAGCGCATCGTTTATAGGCATTAGCTTATCGCCTAGCTCGTAGTCAAGTTGTGCGAGCTTTTGTCTACCTTCTGCGATCATAGGCGGCTTAATGGCTGTAGATTGACCTGCACTATTTGCAGCGATATCACCTATCAACAGTTGTTCGATTACGTCTGAACGCTGTGGCTGTATAGCAATTAGCGTAGCCGCATACTTCTCAGGTACTGCCTGCTTAATCGTTTTGCATACCGAAAGGGTGGCCTCGCCAGACTTTGTCTTATAGCCCGCAGCGCCGAACATACGACATATACCGGGCCGATACTCATAAATTCCGCAATAACCTTCTGAACCATCTAAACTTAAGCGCTGATATTGCTTACAAGCAAAGCCGGCATAGCTTTCAAGTTCATCGAACACTTGCTCTGCCTGCCCCGTATCAAATAGGTGCAACGCAAAAGGCAACATTTCTAGTGGCGACACTTCAATGTCGGGCTTATTGCAACACGCACCACATTTTTCTACACAGTTTAATGACTGACTTGATTGAAACGCACTAAATTCTTGAGAAAGAGATTGGTAAACATCCATCACTTGGCTGGACAGCTCACGCAGCCTATTCATAATGACTCCGCTAAAAAGCAAACTAAAACAAAAACATGTTCATACAGGTTTATATGGTAGGTAGCATGAACGCATCACTCTGTTTACTGGTTTTGGTAACCAAATACACAGATTGCATTGGAGAGAGAAATGTACTCTGACCCCACAATTTAAAGCATGCTTCTTCCCCGCCGGGTATGAGTAAGCGTGAGGCTTAATGGCAGGAGTTGAATTGGCATGGATTTTATTTTGAATTTTGGGGTTTGGGAAGTTTTTTGTGAATGATCTTTGATGATTAAAGATACCGCAGCACTGACACGATAGGCATTTAGTTTGGCTCCGTGTCAGATTTTTGAGCTACAAGCGTTAGATATAAATGAGTTGAGGACGTGATTGCAACTGTTGTTTTTTTGAACTACCATTATAGCTAAGTTTAGCTAAGTTCAACAGAGGTGTTGTATGCAAGCCAATATGCATGAGGCAAAAAGTAAGTTATCCCAACTTGTCGAACGGGCAGAGGCCGGTGAAGAAGTTGTTATCGCCAAGTCGGGAAAACCAGCAGTGAAACTAGTGCCTTTTAAAACAGAAAAAAAACGCATTTTTGGGCAATTCAAAGGCCAGGTTCATACGACCGAAGACTTCGACTCAAAAGAAGTTAATGAAGATATAGCAGATATGTTCGGTTTGTAATGAAAAGAATCTTACTCGATACCCACGTTTTAATTTGGTGGATGAACGGAGATGAGCAATTAGGTCATAACGCTCAAAAGCATATCTCTAATACTGAAAACGCCATTTATATCAGCGCCGCGTCTGTTTGGGAAATGTCGATAAAACAGCAGCTGGGAAAACTCACGGTACCAGACGATATTGAGTCGCTTATCGAAGAGTTAGGTTTTAGCGCATTACCTATCAATTTATTTCACAGCCAGCAAGCAGGAAGGCTGCCAATGCACCACCGCGATCCATTTGACAGAATGCTGATCGCCCAAGCTCAAGCTGAAGGGCTGCAGATTTTAACGAAGGACGAACACTTTCCCGCTTACGGGGTTAGATTGATTAACGCTTTAAAGTGATGGTTGAACTGGTGTTTTAACTTTATATAAATTGTGGGGTCAGAGTATTTACTCTGACCCCACAATTTGATCTAGTCGGCGTTGAACAAGTCGCGGCTGTAAACTTTGTCGAGTACGTCTTCGATATCGCCCGTTACACGGTTCGCTACGATAACATCAGAAATTTTCTTAAACTCTTCCAAATCGTTTACTACGCGCGAGTTAAAGAAGTCTTCTTCTTTAAGTACAGGCTCATAAACTACCACTTCAATACCTTTCGCTTTAATGCGCTTCATGATGCCTTGAATCGCACTGGCGCGGAAATTGTCTGAACCAGTCTTCATGATAAGGCGGTAGATGCCAACAATCTTAGGACCGCGGCTTACAATTGAATCAGCAATAAAGTCTTTACGTGTACGGTTAGCATCAACAATGGCCTGAATCATGTTATTCGGCACTTCACTGTAGTTAGCCAACAATTGTTTAGTATCTTTTGGTAAGCAGTAACCACCGTAGCCAAAGCTTGGGTTGTTGTAATGCTTACCAATTCGAGGGTCTAAGCCAACACCTTCAATGATTTGTTTGGTATCTAGACCATTACGTTCTGCATAGCTATCTAACTCGTTGAAGTAGGCAACACGCATCGCTAAATAAGTATTAGCGAAAAGCTTTATTGCTTCAGCTTCAGTGCTGTCAGTGAACAACACGTCAATTTCTTCTTTGATTGCACCTTGTTGAAGTAGCTTAGCAAAATTTTCAGCGCGTTCGCTTTGCTCGCCCACAATAATACGGCTAGGATAAAGGTTATCGTAAAGCGCTTTACCTTCACGTAGGAACTCTGGCGAGAAAATAATGTTGTCAGAACCGAAACGTGCTTTTGCGTCTTTAGTGAAACCCACTGGCACGGTCGATTTAACAATCATCACTGCATCAGGGTTAATTTCCATTACAGTTTTGATAACCGCTTCTACGCTACCTGTATTGAAGTAGTTAGTCTGTGGGTCGTAATCGGTTGGTGTTGCAATAACCACATAATCGGCATCTTTATATGCTACCTGTGCATCTAACGTGGCTTCAAGATTAAGCTCTTTGGTCGTTAGATATTCTGAGATTTCTTTGTCTTCAATCGGAGACGCTTTGTTATTCAGCATCTCGACTTTTTCTGGTACCAGGTCGACTGCTTTCACTTCATTGTGTTGTGCTAGTAACACGGCATTTGATAAGCCTACGTACCCAGTACCTGCTACTGCTATTTTGTACTTTGCTAGCGTACTTTCCATTTATGGTTTCTCCAATCCTATTAACTATCAGCGATAGAAATATTTATTAAAATTTTCTCGCTATATATTGCCAGAGTTTTTTGAAAATCTCATGAATAATGCATCATAAAGGTGCTTGATTTGATATAGCGCTGACGACTCGGTGCATCTCGCCGCCCAACTACAACGTTTATCATTAAGCTTTAGTGGTATGGTTCTCTATAAGCAACAATATAAGCAACAATCACACCACCAAGAATATCGCATTCGAAAACAAAAAAGCCTCAGCATATTAAGTAAGCTGAGGCCTAAAAACTAATAAGAGCTAACTAACTCCCCGTGCCTAAACGCTCGCCTTGATAACTACCGTCAAGCACAGCTTTCCACCAGCCTTCATTCGCTAAATACCATTCAACGGTTTTACGAATGCCGCTTTCAAAGGTTTCTTGTGGTTTCCAACCTAGCTCACGTTCAATCTTACTGGCATCAATGGCATAGCGCATATCGTGACCTGGGCGGTCTTGAACGTAAGTGATCTGCTCTGCGTATTTAGTCTCTTTCGGCTTAACTTCATCCAGAATTGAACAAATAGTTTGCACCACTTCAATATTCTGCTTTTCGTTATGACCACCAATGTTATAGGTTTCACCAATTTCACCGTTTAGCGCAACCACCACCAACGCTCGAGCGTGATCTTCAACATACAACCAGTCACGAATTTGATTACCTTTGCCATATACAGGCAGAGGCTTACCGGCTAGTGCATTTAGAATTACTAACGGAATAAGCTTCTCTGGGAAGTGGTAAGGACCATAGTTATTCGAGCAATTAGTTACTAATGTTGGTAGCTTGTAGGTACGCAGCCACGAACGTACTAGCTGATCAGAACTTGCTTTACTTGCTGAGTATGGCGAGCTTGGTGCATACGGGGTAGTTTCCGTAAAGAGCGGAAGCTCTGTGCCTGGCTCAACTTCATCAGGGTGAGGAAGGTCGCCGTATACTTCATCAGTAGAAATATGGTGGAACTTAAACCCTGCTTTTTTATCGCCCTCAAGCTCAGACCAATACGCTCTTGCTTGCTCAAGTAAAGTGTAAGTACCTACCACGTTGGTTTGAATAAACTCACCTGGCCCGTCAATTGAACGGTCTACATGAGACTCTGCCGCAAGGTGCATTATAATATCTGGCTGGTGCGTATTGAAAACACGCTTTACTTCTTCAGCATCACAAATATCTACTTGTTCAAAGCTATAGCGGTCGCAGTCTGAAACGGGTGTTAATGACTCTAAATTACCCGCATAAGTTAGCTTGTCTAAATTCACTACCGTGTGATCAGTATCATTTATAAGATGGCGTACTACTGCGGAGCCAATAAAGCCTGCACCACCTGTTACTAAAATTGTTTTGCTCATTTTCTACTTACCAAAAATATAATTCTGTTTTTGCCATTTAGGCTTTCAATTCGTCTAGCATGCTGGCCAATTGCTTACGCCAATGGGTTGGGTTGCAGGTTGCAAACGCTTCACGTGCGCTTTGTTTGTCCAACACGCTATAATGAGGGCGTTTAGCTGGCGTAGGATACTGGCTACTTGGAATAGGCAATACAGGAATTGCACTTTCTAACAACCCTTTTTCAAGCCCTAACTCTTGAATAGCTAGTGCAAAGTCGTACCAACTGGCCACGCCTTCGTCAGTCCAGTGATACACACCTACTGTTTTGTTTTTAGCTGCACTGACGCAGGCATCCGCCAACCCTTTCGCCCAGGTAGGCGTACCTATTTGGTCGTCTATTACCGTAAGCTGAGGCTTATCTGCCATTAGCTTAAGCATGGTTTTTACAAAATTATTGCCATGGGCGGAATACACCCATGCTGTACGAATTAAGCAACTTGCTTCAGGCAATATATCGAGTAACGCCTTTTCCCCATCTGCTTTTGTTTTGCCATAAGCCCCCTGCGGTTCTATAGGGTCGCTAGGCAGGTATGGCGAGCCTTTATGCCCATTAAATACGTAGTCGGTAGACACATGCACTACAAATGCACCAGCTTTTTTGCAGTACTTAGCTAAGTTTTCTACTGCAGTAGCATTAATTGCATGGCATAACTCTTGTTCTTCCTCTGCTTTATCTACGGCAGTGTAGGCGGCGGCATTGATAACGACGTCAGGCGCTAATTGAGACAGCGTTTCTGATAACACATCAAATTTAGTGATATCTGTATCTTCCGGTCCAAGACAAATAGTATCTTCACCCAATATACGCACCAACTCGTAAGACAACTGCCCAGCATTTCCAATAACTACAATTTTCATTGTTATCCCTTTAAGCCTTAATAATTAAAACGTAGGTGCGTCTACAAATGCCAACCCAGCTTCGTCTTTCCCCGAAAGTGAAGGTTTCTCTCCATTCACCAAAGGCCAGTCGATATTTAACGTGGGGTCGTCGTACTTAACTGATATTTCAGATTCTGGGTGGTAATAGTCTGTGCACTTATACACAAACTCAGCAGATTCGCTGGTTACGTAGAAACCGTGAGCAAAGCCCGCAGGTACCCATAACTGACGTTTGTTCTCTGCTGATAACGTTACCCCAACCCACTTACCGTATGTAAGTGAGTCTTTACGCATATCTACAGCCACATCGTACACTTCACCACTAACTACACGCACTAATTTGCCTTGTGTTTGCTCCATTTGATAATGAAGGCCTCGAAGAATTCCTTGGCTAGATTTAGAGTGGTTATCTTGAACAAAATCTACATCTGCGCATTCTTTCTTAAACCAATCGGTGCGAAAGGTTTCTAGGAAAAAACCACGCTCGTCTCCAAATACTTTAGGCTCAATGATTTTTACGTCAGGGATGTCTGTCTTAATTACTTGCATTTACTTTCCGTACAAACTGGCAGTTTAAAATAAGAAGAAAGGTGGCAGTGCCACCTTTTACAATTTGATATGAAGCTAGATTTTAACTCTATCGTTAATGACTTTTAGCAGGTAATCGCCATAACCACTTTTCTTGAGTGGTGCCGCTAGCTTTTCAAGTTGCTCAGCATTGATATAGCCCATTCTATAGGCCACTTCTTCTGGGCAACATACTTTCAAGCCTTGGCGTTTTTCGATAGCCGCCACAAAGTTTGCAGCATCGAGTAGAGAATCAAGCGTGCCCGTATCAAGCCAAGCGGAGCCTCGACCCATTAACTCTACTTTAAGGCTGCCATCTTGAAGATACAGATTATTAAGATCGGTAATTTCTAGTTCGCCACGATGTGAAGGCTTCACTTCTTTAGCGAAATCTACTACGCGGTTATCGTAGTAATAAAGACCCGTTACCGCATAGTTTGATTTAGGAACAGCGGGCTTTTCCTCGATGGAAAGTGCATTCCAGTCATCGTCGAAATCAACTACACCATAACGTTCTGGGTCGTTAACGTGATATCCAAACACAGTTGCACCGTGCTCTTGTTTAAACGCATTCTGCAAAGACAGTTTTAAGTCGTGGCCGTAATAAATGTTGTCGCCAAGAACCAGCGAACAGCTATCGTTTCCAATAAACTCTTCGCCTATAAGAAACGCCTGTGCCAAGCCATCTGGCGAAGGCTGCACCGCGTATTGAATGTTCATTCCTAACGCCGAGCCATCACCGATAAGGTCGATAAACCGCTGCTGTTCTTCAGGCGTGGTGATAATGAGTACATCACGAATGCCCGACATCATTAACGTCGTTAACGGATAAAAAATCATCGGCTTGTCGTAAACAGGCATTAGCTGCTTACTTACCACCTTAGTTAACGGGTGCAAACGTGTGCCAGATCCGCCAGCTAGTATTATTCCTTTTCTCGTGCTCATTTTCTTGACCTACTCGCTAAACTTTTGCTTTGCCAACTCATAAAGCTCAAAATCATCTTGATTATTCTGAACTAAAAATTCGTAGGCTTCTTCACCCAACTCATCCCTTATTTCCGCAACTTTCTCGTCAATTGTTTTGGAAGTATCACGTGATACGTTTTGTACTTTAGGGACGATATTGATGTCTTCAAATCCTTCGTCAGTTAGCCATGACTCTAACTTTTCTAAAGACTCATTAAAACTTTCAACTATTCCAACAAACGGTAATTGCTCAACCGCCATTTTGGCTCTATCAAGCTCTGAACCGTGTTCAGCACCAAACATATAAGCGAAACGCTCTGTGTGAAAGTTTTTACACTGCCTGTCATGACCAAGAGCAATTCTCGATTCAATGTATCCTTTAAGGGTAGTGTTTCGCGCAAGGACTGCACCGAAGCCATTCCCACCTTGCTTGCGCTCAAAAGCATAGGCAGACGCTATTCGATCTATAGGATGGCGGATGAATATAACCGGTAGCAATTTAAAGTAATCTACGTTCGGGGCTGGTAATTGGGCAGTATGTGATGAAAAACATTTTGCAGATTTATTGTTCTCTACCCACTGCTTCACTAACTCTCTATTTTTTGCAGGGTTTGCCGGAAACTCTTCAGTTAACCACTCGGTTCCCGCTTCGAAATTTTCTTTGAACGAGGCATCTAAAGAAGTGCCTGCATTTTTAAAAAGATGGAAGTGAAAAATAGCCTTTGTCATATACTTTTCCGATATTTTTAGATATTTAGTCAGTGAGAAAACAAAAAAGGAGACTTGTGACTAAATATTCCAGGTCATTACTCTAATGACCATTTTGATAAATTTTGATTGCCTCTCATACATCAGCATTCACTATTTTACAGCAAATTCAGCGTAATTTTGAACTTCAAAAGCGAGAAAGGAGCCATTCAGAGAAAGACCTACAAATGACATTTTTGTATGGTGTAGATTTCACACCAACTGAGCTTTCATTAGATTCCCATTCTTTGATAGCTTGTATCATACTGTCTATATCACCGTAGTCAAAGAAGTATGCACGCTCCTCCATAAAATTAGACTCTCTTTCTAACCAAGTATCTTTCGAACATAAAAGATTACAATGACTTCGGCGCAAAATGTCCCAGAAAACCCCCGACGTTTTATGTTTGTATTTTTTCGGCATATAAGAAGCGATCGCTCCTTGGACACTATCAAATAGCTGTTCATATTGCTCAGTTGATAAGGTACCAAATAATACTTCGAAGTTGTTCACCAGGTTAACTAATTTGCGAAGTTGAGGTTCCGCGTTCACATAGTCTCTACTACCTGGCGAATTTGTATTCCAGTGCAAAACAAAATCAACACCGGGAAAACTTTTACATAAACGTTCCGAGTTACTTAGTATAAAATCGGTCCCTTTGTCTTCTTTCACGCTACCAACAAACAATAACAATCGCTTTTTACCTTTTCTTTCATCGCTAGGTGGTGATAAAGGTTGAGAGTTTATTGCCGGGTGAATGAGGAAAGGAGAGCCAGTCAACGCTTCGTAACCAATTTTGTACTCGTTACAGCTTGTAGCGAAAACTAGTTTTTCCGAAGGTAAACTGCGTGCTAGAAAAGAAAGTGAAAGCTTATTTTTAAGAAACCAGCAATAGCGCATAGCTTCATCCAAACAGTTGGGAGAAGCTATTCCAGGATCAAACATTCCACAGACAATTAGGTTTGGGGTATGTAACTTTGGAATACAGCTTAAAAATTTTGCTAGCCCTAGAAATAAATGACTAAAAGCAGTGTGAAGAACAATAACATCATTTTGATTAATATTATAAAGCCGAAACAAATCGCTAAGTTCAGTCTGAAACTTCTCAGCGAGTTCGTTTTCTTTAATAGCGGGTAAAGGTTCGAGGTTATTTGTGTAACAAGGCGTGGTGAAAAAGGGAATAATCTTCCCTTTTAACTTTTTCACAGAATCGCTAAGCTTTGTGGACGCAAGTACTGTAACCACCTTACCGGTTGATGATGCATCGCCAATAAGCGTCTCAGCAACCGAGCTATGATGAGAATCAAAATCTTCAAATCCGGGATCTATCAAAAAATAGCGAATACTAGCCATTTTTATCGACCGCTAATTGACTTAATAATTTCTTCTTTTGCTATATCAATCTGTCGATGGATCTGGCCAGTCATTGCTACCATCAATTGCTTAGTCGTAATGGTAACGTTAAAAACATGCACGGGCTTACCATTAACATACATTACAATAGCATTACTACCCGCTTCGAACGTTTGCCAGTTAGGCTCAACGCTAAAGCCACAATCGCCATTCGCTATACCGGCTTTCTTTAAATCTTCTCTCACAACAGACGCTTCGGTCTGACAAACTACTGTATTATTAAGTTTGAAAGACACATGACAAGGCTTAGCGCTTTCACGTTGATTTACGTATACCCAACCAGAAAATCTAAAAATTGATAACTCATCAATATGAAATGTCGCATAACCTTTTTCGCATTTAACTTTACGCTTACGATTCTTATATTTTTTATATAGTTTTGAAAGCAACTACAATTCCTCGCTTATTCCAATACTTAGCACTGCATCCATGTAATCAGATGAATGTTTATGAATGCTTTTATCGCTTTTTACTTTCGATTTTTCACACCACTTATATTCATTGTGCTGATCACCAACAGGCAATGCCAATTTATCCTGCTGAACCTTTAAATGATAGCCCGCTACAACGTAGTGTGTAGAAGGCTGTTCTCCCATTACACTGTCATTATAGAAATGTTCATACATATCCAATAAGCGTGCCTGAGAACGATCAAACTCACAGCCTAACTCATTTAGCGTTAACCGTAAGAACGCAGTATCTAAAGTTTCATTTTTTAATATTCGCCCACCAGGAACAAACCAATAATCTTTTGCTGGACGATTCTTTCTCAAGCCGAAAAGTATTTCACCTTTTTCGTTTTCTACTACTAAATCGATGGACACCAAAGGTGTCCTATCGATAACTTCGGTAAACGCTTGTTTGTTCAAAAAGGCCAAAACTTACCCTCTGAAATTATCCTGATTTTCTAAAAACCAATCAAAAGCGTGCTGCAAACCACGCTCTAAATCGTAAGTGTGTTTCCAACCTAAATCGTGAAGTCTAGAAACATTCATCAATTTTCTGGGCGCACCATCAGGTTTGGTTGTGTCCCAAACGATATTGCCTTTAAAGCCTGTAACTTTCGCAACGGTTTCTACCAATTCACGAATGGTACAGTCTTCACCAGTACCTACATTAATATGGCTCAGCATGGGTTGGGTATTGGCTTGATAAGTTTCATCGTCAAGCTCCATTACGTGAATGCTAGCGGCAGCCATGTCATCTACATGTAAAAATTCACGCATTGGCTTGCCGCTTCCCCACGCAACTACTTCGCTGTCTCCACGTTGTGCTGCTTCATGAAAACGGCGAAGTAACGCTGGAATTACATGAGAGTTCTCAGGGTGAAAGTTATCGTGAGGGCCATACAAATTTGTCGGCATTACTGAACGATAGTCACGTCCGTATTGGCGGTTGTAGCTCTCGCATAGCTTAATTCCTGCAATTTTCGCTATTGCGTAAGGTTCGTTAGTTTCTTCTAACGTACCAGTTAACAGCGCGCTTTCCGTCATTGGCTGCTCTGCCAGTTTAGGATAGATACAGCTAGACCCTAAAAATAAAAGCTTCTGTACATTGTTTGAATGTGCCGCATGAATGATATTCGCTTCTATCATTAAGTTTTCATAAATAAACTCTGCAGGATAGGTATTGTTTGCATGTATACCGCCAACTTTTGCAGCGGCCAAGTAAACTTCATCAATAGTGTTATCTGCAAAAAAGCGGCTTACATCTTTCTGGTTAGTAAGATCTAGTTCAGTACGTGTTCTGGTGATAATCTCAATATTTTCTCTCTGCTCTAGGTTTCTAACTATAGCAGCACCAACCATCCCTCTATGGCCAGCAACAAATACTTTTTTCATGATTTTCTCTCAAACAGATATTAATGTTATAAATTTCAATATTGGTCCATCATAGAGGAAACAGGTAAATCTTCTTCTATCATTAAACCGTCTAATTCTGGTGAACTTGTCGAAAGCACTTGGTCTTTCGACAAAGCAATAGAACGAATGCGTTCGTTGCTAGGTTCTGTGTTTTGCTGAACAGCGCTCAACTCGCTTTCAAACATTAGTTGGTCATACTCTGTCGGCTTCTCAAACCCCATTTCTGCATCTATATCTACTAATGTTTCTTTATCATCAATCCATGTTAACACTTGTTCTGGATGATCGGCCGTTTCGGTATCTATTTCTTGTTTTTTTGTTTTATATGCCGTCTGCAGGCTGGTGAATTTATTAGAATCGCGGGGTTCTTTTAAAGCATCGCCATCGTGGCCACGGAAAGAGTGATTATTATCGCTGGCCCGCTCTACTTGTTCAGCCTCGGCAAGGCGTACAGTATTAACATTACTCTGTTCAGAAATGTCGTTATTCAACGCAAAAAGAGAAAAGGCAATAGAAAGAACAAGCGCTATGGCTAAAAACGTCTTCATAAATTATCCCTAATTTAAACTTGAATTCATGACGGTAAAACGGATGCCGACCGACTGACGTAATACTATACCAAAAGTTACGCAATAATACGGCTAAAAATACTAACCTGCACTACTCGTTAGTATTTTCCAAGCAAATAAGAAAATAGGGCTATGTATAAGTTATTGTTTGGTTCCACACTGAAATATAGAATTATAGTCAGGGCACTATGAATATAGTGCCCTAGAAGAACAGTTAGTCAGCCATAAACCATGTACCACCGACTGGTTTTACGACCCCTGCAGCGATACGTTTAGTGTTATCCATGATATGGACAATATTGCGACCGCCAAACGACTCGTTTCGCCACAAGAAGTCAACTTTACCGTCTCCATTAAAGTCTTCTACTTTCGCTAAAGACCACGCAGTGCCTACTTGCGGCAACAATTTCTGTTCTCTAATGGCTCCGTTAGACATGTAGTACACACTATTTCTACCATCTTGAACGTTGCGCCAAATGAGATCTTCAGTACCGTCACCGTCCATGTCTCCTGTTCCAGCGAGTATCCATTGGCTAGGAGCACCAGAAGATAAGACGGCTTCGTTAAAATTACTTCCCCTGCTTTCTAAGCTCCATACTTTTAAGGTTTGGCCATCTCGAAGGATAAGTTCTTTAACTCTATCACCATTAAAATCTCCAATACCTTCAATGACCACATTCCCAATACTGTTAGACCAGAAATTACGTCTATTAGCTCCGTCCATGAACCAAATGGCTAATTGGTTGGTGCTGAGCCTACGCCATACTATGTCGTCTTTGCCGTCACCGTTTAAGTCTCCGATAGCTTCTACTTTAAAGTCACTGTCTAAACGCGCTAGTACCGGGCTGGATACGATATCGAACCCATTCATTAGGTAAAGTCTATTGTAACCACCGTGTGAATATGGGTTTCTCCAGAACAAATCAGTTTTTCCATCACCATCGAAATCACCAAGGTTTAACTGCCAATCTTCTCCTTGCACAACATTTATAGGGCGAGACTGAAGAACGTTTTCACCATTCATCGTCCAAAGGAAATTCCAGCCTCTAACATCGCTAGCATTACGCCATACAATATCAGCACGACCGTCACCATCCACGTCGGCCCTTACAGGTAATTCAGCGTTATCACCTATACCATCACCGTCTGTATCGGCCCATTCAGAACTATCAGTTGGGAAAGCATCATTGAGGTCGTTTGCGCCATCATCATCAGTATCTGCATTAACGGGTGACGTGCCTAGGTCTTCTTCTTCCTCATCGGTTAAGCCATCGTTATCGTTATCTGTATCTACAGCATTAACGATACCATCCCCGTCAAAATCTTCGATGTTAGAAGACAAATCCACGCCAACGTTGAACATGTTAAACAGGGTTTGATCGACAGTAGAACTGTAAGTGGAGTACTCAATTTTTACATCTATAGAAGTAAGTGGCACCAAAAATTCAGGGAATGTAACTTTAGAAGAAAAGTCACTATCGTTTTCAGATTCAAGAGCGAGGCTTTGCCATGTGCTTTCGCCGGCAAACTTCCATTGGATAGATGTTATATTCGTAACACTTTTTAGCACAGACCCGCCTGCCTTTAGCGTAAACGGTTGGAAGCCGACACTATTTGTAGAATAAATATCATCGTTTTCATCTACGGCGCTTACCACTAGGCCTGCAACCTCAGCCACCATACCTGAAGGGTAATAGTTAATCTCTCCACTAGGTAAATCATCATTGCCCGATGCATAAGTAATTTTAAGTCTTGCATTGTCACACATACTTACATCACCTAACGCATCGTGGTCGAATACACCACTGTGCGTTTCTGTGCCATCGCAATAGAAAGCAAAGTTTTGATCTTTAAATACAACCTCTGCGCCGGAAGGACTCGTAAAATGGCTACCAAATATTGTAATTATACCGTTAGGTTCAAAAGAGTAAGGCTGAGAAAATACCGCCGATGTAGGTCCAAACGAATAGTCACCAGTTTCTAAAACATCAATTCCACTTGCAGAACCAAAATTTAGAGGCGGCGATTCCTGCAACAAATTACCTGTATTCTTATCATCATCACCTTCAACTAAGGCTACATAAAATGACTGACTCAAATCACTACCATTAATAATAGATAATTTTAAGTTTTGGTCGCGTACACCGGTAAGATCACGCTCTACCCCAAACAGCTTTTCACCACTATAAACGGCAATATCTGATACAGGTGGGGAAACATCGTTGGATATATTAATGTCTATGCTTGTAGCTACGTCGTCCAAGGAATATAAAACGTTTTGCGAAATACCACTTGCCTCAGGGTGGCTGAAATAAAATAGCGTATCAGGCCCTGCTGTGTTGTTTAGTCGTTCAAGCAGTTCAAGTTGTACGGGTATATCCGGTGATAAATTGCCCAACGCAAACCAACTGTTTGAACGTAGTGATTCATAACGGCTGTTCGAAACAACTCCTGAACCATAGGTAATTCCCGTATCAGCAATTGTTATATGTGTTTTGGTTTTAACACTATAGAGCTGGTCTAATGAAACGGCGTTATTAGAAGGTACACCATCGTTACCTATAATATGTTGTAAGTTCGAGGGCGTTAGTCGTAACGTTTGGTCACCGTTTAAATTAAGCGTGAATGTTTCTAACCCTTCAATACGCTGTGAAGCAGTTGTACTAGGTAACGCAGGAAGATGAGGAAGGTCACTTTTCGACAAATTCCAATAAGAGGCCTTTGAATAATATTTTCCTGTTGGGAGAAAAAGAGTTTTGGAATCACCTGGCTCCATTTCTTTCCAAAAATAGGTTTCACCAAATTCACCATCTAACGTTGCAGTAACTCTAGTAGCACTTTCGTTTACAAACTTAAACTCGTTAGCATTGATGAAAGATAAAGGTAATGCGACTTGCTCGCCTGTATTTGACGTTAACATCACGTCACCAAAATAGCCCCCAATCGCGTGTGCTGAATTGCCCAGTGCCGAGGCATCGTTAACGCTTAGGGTTACATTTATGGAAGCCCCTTGGTTAGCTGGTAACGTTACTTCACTTTTACTCGATGACAACGTTATTCCCGCAGGAAATGTATTAGGTAAATCGATACGCACCGTTTGTTGACTATTCGACGTGTTTGTTAACGAAAATGCTATCGTTTCCGATTGGTAATCACTGGCATTCACACGGCCAAAATAGAGTGGACCTTGCTCTACAGCAATACCTTGAGAAAGTGCAGACTCAACATCTAATAATCCGAAACCGCGCTGGAAACTGTCATTTTCGTCTGACCGCGCTGAAGACATCAATACAGATTTTACTTGCTGAGGAGTAAGTGTAGGCCTTGCTTGTTTTAATAGTGCTGCTGCACCTGAAACATGAGGTGCCGCCATACTTGTTCCCGACTCGGTAGTATAGCTTTCGCCAATAGCGAGCGAGTAAATGTTTCCGCCTGGCGCGGCAAGCTCTGGTTTACCAAAACTGCTGTTTAATAGTGGACCTTTAGAACTGAAGCTAGAGATATTCCCGTTGGGCTCTACAGACCCTACTGTTATAGCACTTCTTGCTGAGGATGGAGACAGCCCCCCAATCTCTAAATACTCCCCTCCGTTGCCCGCTGCTACTATTACAGCTACACCCGAAGCAGTAGCTGCATCAACAGCAGACGCAACGAGATCATCAGCATCGCCAGGCCCGCCTAAACTTAGGTTTATAACATCGGCCCCGTCATCAGTGTTTGGGTTTCCATCTGGGTCGACTGCATATTCAATACCCTCAACAATGTGAATATTTACCCCATCCCCATTTTCATCAAGCACTCGAACTGCAAGAATTGAAGCATCTGGCGCTACACCCACAACGCTGCCGTTAGCAGCAACAATGCCAGCGACGTGAGTTCCATGCCCATCTACATCCATAGGGTCGCTGTCGTTATCTACAAAATCGTAGCCACCTATTACTTTGCATTCAGCGCCAATACAGCCGCCTAGGTCTGAATGAGTATAGTCGACACCGCTATCAACAACGGCAACAACAACGCCTTCCCCTGTTATGTTGTTTCCGAAAGAATCTTTTTCCTGCCAAACCTTGTCGGCATTAACCATAGCCACACTATCAGCAAGGAATTTTTTTACCGGCGTACTTTTAACAATACGCTTTACCGATGGCAGCTTCGATAATGCGAGTACTTTACTTTCATCGCCTTGTACAACTATTGCGTTGGCTACGCGCGTTAGCCTTTTCTTAACGCTAATAGTTGAAGGCACGTGGGTTTTCACAAAAGTCTGCTGGAACGTATCCAATGCGGTAACTTTTTGGGCTACTGAAATTTTAACGGCTTGTTTTAGGCTTTGGCTGCCAGCAGTACCACTTTGACTAACTACACTTTGCTGACGTTTAAGCGACTGATAAGCCCTAAACTCGCTAGTTTTTAAAAGCGGCTGGCCGTAAAACTCAACCATATATGTTTGATTGCCGCTGGAAGCAACTGAACGTTCACTTGCTTCTATTGAATGAGTATTTACACCGTGGATGTGCCTAGATGTCTTTAGCTCTTCTTGCGGTTGCGCCTGAGGGAAAGATGAAAATAAGGTAAGTGAAATTGCTAGGTAGGTGGTGTATTTAAACAACATGAACACTCCATAGTCCGTTACTGAGTTCTTTCTCTGGAAAGTATAAGTGAGTAAATATGTATAGGCTATAAACCGGGAGGGAAACAAAGCACCATTTAAGTATTCAAATTAATACTTACGTATATCGCGCTTCCAATTATCATAGCACCCACCTCCAAACAAACTGTTTGATTTTTGATCAATTTGATTTTATATTTTTGCTGATATAAATCACAACTCTTCAAAAAAGGGTCTGTAGTCTAGCTTGCTAAGTGATTCAAAGGGATTCGAATTCGGAGCTAAACCATGACTTACCGCGTAGCATTTGCTATTTCAGGTGCCGTCAGCTTAGGTTCTTATGAAGCGGGCACAATCTACGAAATTATAAGTGCGCTTTCAGAGCACAATAAAAACCTTCCAGAAAATTCAGAAAAACGAATTGAGATAGATGTACTCAGTGGGGCTTCTGCTGGCGGTATGACCGCTGCGCTTATTGCCCATAAGTTGCTGCACGACCCTGCGATGTTAGATGGCGAAGCCGACAATGCAGCATACAAAGCCTGGGTAGAAAAAGTAGACATACAGGGCTTACTAACCCATCACGACGGTGACTTCACTAAAACCTCACTTCTTTCCTCTAACTTTGTAGGCAAAATTGCAGAAGATTTGATTACAAAAAGACACACAAACAACGAAATTCCAGAACCTGGCCCACATAATACCGCCGCAAAGAAAGTACACCTTGGTTTGGCCATGTCGAATTTAAATGGCGTTGATTATAAGCTTGAAGTGTTTTCAACGTCTGAAGAAGGGTTGGACCAAGGTGAGTTTATACAAACTCGCTTTCAAGACCGAGTAACCGAAGAGCTAACCAAGGAATACAAAGACAAACAGTGGGAAGATATTATTACAGCATGCAGAGGCTGCGGCGCATTCCCTTTTGCTTTTTCACCAATGAAGCTAGCCAGAAACTGGATTCGCCATAAGCATGATTATGCTAGCCGAGGTGCCTCTCCGTTTAACAACGGTAGTAAAGACGAAAATTTTTACTACATGGACGGAGGCGCATTCAACAATTACCCCTTAGGGCTAGCCAGAACGCTGACTAGGAGAATTGATAGCACTCCAGAAGACTTTGAAAATAGGTACTACTTTTACATTTCGCCAAATCCGAAAGTATCTGTGCGCGACGCAAATTTCAAAGTAAACGCCACATCTGGTATGAAAGATACCGCTGTGCAAATGGCTAAAAGCATTTTTTGGCAAGGGCGTTTTCAAGAATGGATGCAAGTTGAAACGGTAAATGAAAAAATAAAAGAGCTGGATAAGTGGGCTGAAGAGTTATTACAAATATTAAGCAATAACATCAATCAGCTACAAATACACAACGCGGCTTATGACTCGCTTTTAGACGCACTGTACGGTAATTCATCGTCGTATAACGACGATTATCAGCGTTTAGAAAAAGCATACTGCACAACACAACAACATCAACAGCTGTCACCCTTACTAAAAGAAACCTGGATTAAAGGTATTGTGATATTGGAAAAATCTGGCGGTTTAGAAAACCGCGAGAGCATGAAGGTGTATACCATTACAACAACCGACGATGATTTAGCAAGTGAACCCCTAGCGGGCTTCTTGGGTTTTTTAGACAAGTGCCTGCGCGAACACGACTACTTGTTAGGCCGAATAAGAGGCATGCAGGTTGTAGAGCACATATTAAATCATAAGAACAAAGCCAATGCGCTAGGAAAGCATTTACCACTGAATGTAACTAGCCGCGCTGCCCGCATTAGTGAAGCTAAAACGCAATTGTTAGCGATGGAACTTTCCGACATTACAATGAAAGACGTGAATTATGAAAACCGACTAGCGCTTTACAAAAGAGTTAGAGAACGCATGAAGCAATGGCTTAAAGATGAAAATGTTAGTTGGATTAAAACACAAGGGATAATGCTTGCAAGCAAGTCGTATTTAAAGAATTTATTCGAAATAGAAAAGCAAAAGCTGCTAGGCATAACAATGCCTGCTTGGTACCGTTAAAAAGCGCATGTTATTTAAATAAGCAATATAGAAGTAGAAGTAGAAGTAAAAGTAAATGATGAAAACATAACTTACCAAATTGCCACAGGCTTAAAGGGAATTAACCATGAAACTACTACCTTCACTCGAGCGCGCTGTACCCAAAGAGTATCTTGCCCCAGCTGTTCTAAACGAACTATTTACTAGTTTACAAAATATAAAGAATGCTATTGAAAGCAGTGTATCTAATGAGCAGAAAGCTAAATTAGAAAACCTTGACAATATTACCAACGAGTTAAAACAGTTAAGTAACGACCCCAGCATTAACGATATCCCCACTGCCGCTAAAACAATTATTGAGAATGCCGTTGCACTATTCCCCGACGACAAACAACAAGAAATATCAGAATCACAGGTATATAAAAAAACATTCAAGCTACTTAATCAATGGGAACAAATTAGCGCGCCGATAAGTTCACAAACCGAAGGCTTTAATAGAAACATTGAGTTTGATAAAGACTACGACACAGAACTTAAAGATTTTCAGATTGGTCTTCGGGTTGGTGCTACTGGCATTTACAACATTAATGTACTTTCCAAAGAACGAGCTCAAACACTTCTTAAACTTGAGATTGCCGACAATGAATGCCTTGTAAACCAAACGCTCTCCGCTGCATATGAAGTGAACGCTTCGGGGGCTGGCGCAATAAATTTCATCAATATTAGTGGGAGTTTAGCGCAAGCTGGCGAGCTAAAGTTAGACACATATTTCAAAGCAGAAAACAACACGCCAACATATCGCGCACTATGGGCAATGTTTAAAACTCCTGTCGTGCCATGGAGCCTCAAATCTGTAAATGCTCTACTTGCAATGCCAAATAACGGCGCCAGCCTTGCTTATCGCGCGTGCGCGTTAAAAACTGGTACATCGTTTACCATTCAAGGTGAAATGGGTGTCGGTAAGTCATTGGTTACTCAAACCGATTTGAAAGGAAATGTAATCGACATCGACTTTTCTGCCGAAATAAGTGCGTCTCACCAACATACTATAACAGGTGATGTAAGCATGTTTGTTACTAAACACGCTAGCAGCGGCAAACCAGTATTAAAGATAACGGTTGAAGAGGCAGACGAACGTACTAACGCACTGAACTTAGCGCTACAGGCGCAAATTAAAGGACTGGACAAACTGGCTGGGCAGTACGTTGAAATGCTGCTTTCTAAAGGCAACAAAATAGTGCAGTGGCTAGAAAAAAATAGTTCTCCCGGCGCTACGCTACTAGAAAGTTTAGATAATAGTGTAGATAAAAATAAGTGGTACAAGCCTATCGCTAGCCTAGCCTTAGGCCAAGAGGGAATAGATGACGCCGTAGAAAGTCTTATTGGCAACGAACTTGAGAATATTATTGACCGCATCCCGCTTTCAAGTGAAGACGACACAAAAGAACTGGCCGACAAGGTAGTAACAAAACTATTAGATATTTTTGGTGCTAGTGATAACTCTGTTACAGAAAATTACCGCGAAGCCGCGGAGCAGGCACTTCAAGATGAACTAGCAAAACTTCAGCAGCACATACGTCAACAAGCAGATAACTTCAAGGAATTGATAGAGGGCGAAGCTAAAGACGCGCTTAAGCCAATAGAGGCATTAGGCGAGGAAGTGAAACGGGCTATTGATACATTCGATAAAAATATTGAGAAAAACTTTAATAAGGTCATTTCAAAATACCGTGAATTCAAAGAGAAAATTACTTCTGCATTAGAAAAGTCCGCCAACATTAAGCTGGGGCTGGCCTATGACGATTTGAGGAAACGTTCAACATCGTTATCTCATAGATTAGAAATACTAGTTGAAGCACCAGACTCGCCTGATGTTCAAACATTTTATAGAAGCTTAGCCATTGGTGACGATAAAAAAGTTGCGAGCATGTTACCTACGCTGTTAAAAACAGACAAAGTTAAAATACTAGCCGAGTCTACCGCCATTGAAACAATGAGAAATAATACGGCAACGTTAGGTTTGAGTATTATTGGTAAGAACATCACCTCTGTGAAGGATGTGTTATCACAACTAAACGTTAAAGTTGATACCAGCGGTAATTTATACGTTAGACAAGAGTACAAAGTTACCGCTACCGCCAGTGGGCTTGGCGAAACGCGAGAAGCTGTGCTAAATCTGACCTATGGTATTGCGCAAGCGGCACAAAACCCCGACTTTGTTGGCAGCGTTGGTTTTAACTACACAAACAAAGATTCTAAACTTCACTCTGTAAACGAAATATCTGAATTTTTACGTTCCTTAGATTTCAGCAACGACCCACACTTTAATAACCTACCAAACGATGCATCGGTGCCCACTCTTATACCTGCATACCGAATAAATGCAGCGATTGCAGAATTCAACAAAATAATTAAGCAAACCCCTACTCAGTTCACTACAAGCGAAATAAATATTAACTTGCGCGCGAGTAAACAAACCTACCAAAGGCTACTGGGTTTAAATGGCTACAGCCTGTTCAACAATGCTATCGCTTACTTAATTTATTTAACGAAAAGAGATGATTTTTACCAAGAAGCCATGGAAGACATTGTAGAAATTTACGAAGAACATGATTCCAAATACGCAGACTACAATGAACTTTTCTCGCTTCTACTTGGCTCACCAAACAGTACCAATATAAGTTTATACACAATAAAGAATGATTTAAGAGATTTAGACAGCTTCAAAAAGCTTATGAAGCGGAAATCGAAACTACCGTATAAAAAAGAAAAATTTTTTTGGCTTAGAGTTAATTCAAAACTTGAAAAATACGCAGAAATGGCGGGCGCGCTTAGAAACTTACCAACCACTCTAAATGCAATAGAAGCTGCCGTAGATAGCTTCATCATGACGACACAGCAGAAAGCTGATTTAGAAAAGCTTAACGCTACATTGAAGGGGTTGAACAAGAAATTTCAACGAGAGCTAGATGACTGGGTAGAAGTAGATGGCATAGTGAAAAATGCTATTGATGACCTGTACTCAAAATTCGGCTGGGCAAAGTCGAGCGTGAACTTACGACTATTGAGCTTCCTTTTATTGCTTCAGGAAAGCGTGGGAGAAGACGAAGAACTGTTTTTAACTACGATCACACTCAGTAATGCCAGTGATGAGCGAAGGGTTATTGTGGTTTAGGTTTATCTGACTAGAAGATTATAAGCAGAAGGAAGCAAAAAATGTCTAACCGCTCTAATTCTTTTGAAATTTCTGAACTTTCAAGCCATCAACGCGAAAATAAAAGCGCATTTTCTTCTTTTACTTCTAAATTTATTGAAGGAATTACTAAAGCGCATTTACTTGCCGTTATTCTTTTTTCGTTTTGTGGCGCTTTAATCTCTACGACCGCAGTATTCGTTACGTATGGTAAAGATTGGTTCTCTCACCAGAGCGAGATAAAGGCAATAAAAGTAAAGCTGGAAAGCGGCTTAGACTCGATTGATAAAAGTTGGAAAAACAAAATCAAAAACACAGAAGAAATTTTGACCAACAAGATTGATGGCATTGACAAAAAGTTAAATGATCAAATTTCTATAAATATTGAGGAGAATGGCAGGCTTACATCAACAATTGATATGCTACACAATAATCAATTCTCTGTGACAGAAAGCTCTTTTGAATTGATTACCGACCTTGCTTATTGCCTATCCTCAAACACCAAATGTACAGTCGAAGAAAACAAAATATTTTCTTTAAAGAAAATAATCTATCGAATACAGTTATACGAACTAACTGAAGAAAAGCATGAGTTACTAAAGGCAGCCCTCATTGACAAAAAATTTAATGAGAAAGGAATTCATGTCGGACCAATACTTAAACTCGACCCTCAAGCAAAAAAAACTGAAGAAAAAATCCCCTTTGTTTCTGAAAAGTTTTTGATCGTTTCGCATCTATTAGACGAAGCGGTAACTTGCGATTTAATTAGATTACTATCTGAGCGAACGATGAGAGATGTAAATATTACTCACGTAGCTCACGCTCATGAAGTAAAAATTAATAATACGGAAACCACAGAACCTATTTATCTAAGTAAAGACATGATTGTAATTGGATTTCCTTATGATCGAATAGAGGTACCAAACAACATGAAATTTAAATCACCTAACCAACTTAAAAAAACTTGTGACGCAGACTTCCAAGACATCCACAGGGCAATTTGAAATGGTCAAAATGAAGGAAGATAAAGAAAGGTGCTTCGTAAATTATCTACTTTTGGATTCACTCAAACGCTTGGAGAAAGGAATATGGTAAAGGTTAAAATTGGACAAAGAGTTAGCTCTGCAAAGGTATTTAGTAATCAGAGCTTCTTTAGGCTAATCGCTCTTTTTTTTATGTTATCTTTAACAGTGGGCTGCTCTGAAAAACAAGAAAATACGGACCTTATAGATTCTTCTACATTACAAGGCGATGACGTAGTAGGTATAAAAGTTTTATAGGCAGAGTGAAGCAAAGCGCTTGATTATTTTTGTGCATGGATTCATTGGTGACGCCAGAGAAACTTGGTTGCACGACAGAACATCGTCGTATTGGCCCGAACTCATTACAACCGACGAAGCATTCTCTGATGCCGATATTGCGACTTATCGCTATGAAACTTCTTTGTTTGAACAAAGCTTTTCCATAGATGAAATTGCTGACAACTTACGACTACGCTTAAACGCCGCCAAGATACCAGAAAAATACGACGAAGTAGTTTTCCTAACCCACAGCATGGGTGGCTTGGTAACACGGGCATTCGCATTAAAGTTTCGTGATCTTTTAAACATTCGCGCCATCTACTTTTTTGCAACGCCAACGAATGGCGCTGATTTAGCCAATCTGGCATCACTAGTGCCTAACTCTAAACAAGCAGAAGGACTTAAAAATTTACAAGAAAGTCTTTACCTTCAATCACAGTCTTCACAATGGCTAGCTTCTGAACAACACATTAATATACGGTCTTACTGTGCTTATGAAACAAAGACAACCAGTGGAATTTTGGTAGTGCCACGCCAAAGTGCTACAGCTTTATGTAATCAAAGGCTAGACCCAATTGCAGAAAACCATACAAGAATAGTAAAGCCTTCAAGTATTCACTCAGATGCTTATGTCGCATTCAAAGTCGCTTACGAGGAAACATTTGAACGATTGCAATTAATAAAAGGGCGTCAAGATATAACCATAGATTCTGCGAATTACAAATTCCCAAATAACGATGCCATCTTAACAGCCGACAAACTTCTCATCTCGGTTAAATACCGGGTACCAAATGACGCGCTAATCGTCGCTAATAGTATCGAATTCACTGATGGGGCAGCACTCACAGGGAACACACTTTCAATCGTTACAGCGAGTACTGTAGGCGGAACCATCGACGTCTCCGGCGATAATGGCAAGAATGGCGGCCAGCTTTTACTAGCCACAGGAAGAATATTAGGCACGCGGATATTTGCTAATGGCGGTGATGGACTAAACGGGAAGCGTGGACGAGATGGAAAAAATGGAGGAAATGGGTCGGATGGGCGCAACGGCTCTTGCAAAGGATTCGGAGGTTGGCGTTCAGCACATTCAGGCGGTGACGGCTATGATGGAACAAATGGTGAAGACGGCGGTGATGGTGGTGATGGTGGCGACGGAGGTTCAATTTATTTAGTTACGCTCAATGAATCTTTCGTTCAACCAGCGGTTTATGGTGGCTCTGCAGGTGAAGGTGGTGAAGGAGGAAGAGAAGGACTAGGCGGAAAAGGTGGCCGAGGTGGTAGAGGTTGCACTGGACTAGGCGGCTCTCAAGAAAATGCGAGAAGTGGGAGAGGTGGAGCTGACGGGTCACCCGGTCAGAGAGGCGCTTCTGGTAAGCCCGGCTCTGATGGAGTAGTTTGGGTTAATTTGGTAGATAGCATGAGAGAAATTGCTAAACACATTCCAGAGGCAGACGAAGTACGGGATTACAAAACAGATATTATTAATAATCTTAAAGCCACCGCACAGTCACGGTAAGTAGATGGCCACTAAATATGATAATGCGATTTTCAATAGCACATCGGTAAACAACGTGTGGGGCGATATATTGCTTCTAAGCTGTAAGCGTCAAACATAAGGACATAAAATGAAAGGCTTGATCATAACCATTATTATCTCACTACCTCTGAGTGTGCTAGCCCAAGACGTCGACGATTTGGTTAATATACTAACAGGAGACCTTTCTGATTCGGGAAGAACATGGATAGCACGCGAAAACCCATTTGTTATCGACTTGTCAGTTGGTACTGAATGTAAACAAGGCGAGAAGCAGCACTATTCCAGAGATGGAAAAGTGACAATAACATCCTGCAGTGAAAAGAAGGCCAAAATACAAGTTATGTCGTGGACAGTTACTTTCGATAATGGTCATGCTTTTATTTACATTGATGACCAAGAGTACCTACTCAATCCTTACCGTGATTTGGAAGTACCTGAAAATATATACCTAGAATTGATATCAACTTCTGAGACTTCTAATCGCCCGTTTAAGTATCATCAACTCGTCTTCTCAGAGCTTTAAGATAATGACCGAGAATAAAGGGTTGCATTCGTTACTCCCTCACTTATTGACGGTGGTTGGTCTGATTTTAACAATCACTATTTTCTTCTCTGAACAAAAGTCACTAAGAAACTTGGAGCAGCGTAACACAATAATAATGATGCAAAGGCAAACATTGACTGAGCAAAAGCAAGAATTCTATAAGCTAGCTGACTCTATAGGATCGTTGTCTGCGATTTTATATACAGATGACAAGGCTGCTCAGAAAAAAGCTTTTGAATCGTTTTACATACATTATTTCGGTAGAGCTTTTCTATTGTCAGATGAAGATATGATTAAAACCCTCAACTTACTGCACGTCGATATAAAAAATTACCGAGAAGGCAAGATTAGTTTAGTAGGTAATGTAGAACCTAAAGTACGAATTTTACGTTCAGCTGATAATGTTATGCGGGCAATGAAAGGTTCAATTGAAAGAAGAACAGAAGAAATACATAAAATTGATAAAAAATTACTCGAGAATATTGCAGATGGCTAAACTCGTGCCCTCCCTCGTTAGCGCGATATTCATAGTTTTGTTTAGTTTATTTAGCCAAAAGGCCTATAGTAAAGACTATCAATTCTACTATGTAGCTGTCGGCAATGAACATTATGAATCGTTCAATGAGCAAACTGGCTTAGGGCTGAGCGCTCGAGTCGTCTCTGAGTATTTTGAGCAGTTCGGCGCAGTTTCTGGAATAACTCTAAGATCGAAGAGCAATCTACTTCTAAGTAAAAATGACATTTTATCCGCAATCGATGACATCACATTGCGAATGAATGATGATAAGGACAATGTTTTTATATTTTATTATGCGGGACATTGTTTGGGTGAGCCCTTAACAGGGCAGCAATGGCTCATTCCCGGGAATTTACAGATAGATGTAAATAAGCTTCTGAAATCAAAGCTAGATACAGACTTATTTGATGCAGCCATGTTATCCCCCATTGCTCTGCACGCTGCTATGCAAAATAGTTTAGCTAGTCAAAGTTTGTTGTTGATGGACTGTTGTTACAGCGCAGGCGATCAAGCATATAAAAATGTAGCTAGCCAGCTTACTGGAGTCTTAGGAGCTAGACAGGCGAGATTTTTAAAAGATATTCGTTCGGTTAACCTATCGGATGATGCTTGGAGTACTAGTGTTTTCGCTACTGTGCCAGGGAAAAGTACTTATGCAGTAGCGGCACCTGGTTTCATGAAGCCTAGAATTATTCTGCCTATTGGCCCCCTGGCGAGAAGGATTGGATTAACTATGTATCCAAAGATTACTAGTCGTGGTGAACTTACCTACTTAGATTTCGTAAATTCGCTGAAAGATTTGCACTTAGACAATGTTACTCAGCCGGCATCAAGTGTAAACCGTGATATATACAATGATGGAACGCTGTTCTCTTACGCAAAGCCGTTGGGAAGTGTTCGGTTAAATCAGTCGTTCTCTAAATCTACCTCATTAGCTACGCTATCTTTGGAAAAGCTGACAACCGAGGAAATCATAGTCGTTTCAGAAGCTACTGAAAAAAGTTCAATTAATATTGTAAGTGAAAATGGTGATTGGGTAGGAAGCGGAAAAACTACGAATATATCTAGCGATGACTATCAAATTTTTGTTGCTCAAGATTCAAGTCAATTAGTAATTTATGCTGAGGGAGAGCTAAGAAATAGTTATTGGAACTTCGAGTTTTCAAATTTATTCAATGATGAAATTGAGATAAGCTCCTCAGGAAGAGGGTGTAGTGAATCATCAGGAACAGTAGACGTGTCAGCTTTTGATACTAATGAAGAAGGCGCTGTAACCCGAATAAAGGTCAACTTTACCCATTTCTGTGATGGTAACAGTGCAGGATTAAATGGCGCAATAGATCTTCATCTAGCTCCTCTCTTTAGCTATTTATGAACTGGTATAACTTTACCCATAAATTTTAACTCCGTTGATCAGATAAACTAGCAGATGCTCCTGATCAAATTGGGGAAGTAGACAAAATCTGACGACAGAGGTCACTCGGCCCCCTTCCCCCAAAAAGTTCAGCCTTTAACTATCTGTCCTTTAAAAATAATAGGTGGCTCACCCGCCTCACCTTTTACAATTTGAAGTGAACTTTCAAAGCTAGCAAAAACCCTTTGCGCTACGCTAATACCATAGAAGGTGGTAACAAAAGATTTTAAGATATTATTCACCATAAACCGTGAAACATGTCTCACACAGCCGTCGTCGGTGCCGTAAACTGGGTATGGTAGATGGCACCCAACCCACTTAATAATTTCAAATGAGGGCCAATACCAAATATTTTGGTCATTATCCAATGTGCTCATGAATTCACTAATTGCAACGCGTAGCGTAGACTTGGAAACACAATCGGCTGTTATACATGATTTGCCGCTGAAAGTAGCTTTAAGCGGAACGGGAGACAATGTAAATACAATTGGAGCAGTCTTGTTCACTTCACGGATGATCTCCACAATTGATGCAAGGTTCTTGCTGTTTTCAGCGACTGTCGACATCCTAAACTGATGGCGGCCTGACTCAAATATATGTTCTGGAACCCCTCGCCAAAAAACTCGACTAGTTTCCTTATCTTCCCACACCTCTGCTAGACCTAACGTAAAAACAAAACAGCTTGCTTCGCTAATCGCCTTCTTTATGCTCTTCTGCTCTATTTCCGGCTGCCAGTCTACTAAAGAGCCTTTGTCATCTCGTGTATAAGCAAAACCTTGGGCAGTTTCTTGTCCATAAACTGCCCAGTGAAAAAAGTCTCTCAGAGCAAACGTATTATTGAGACCAGATGGGATCCAGAAAGAATCTGATGACAAACCTGCTTCACCTAAAAAGTGCCTTAGTTCAGCAGCAAAACATGAGCCTATAGCAACAACATTTCCATTATCATTTAAAATTGGCTTTTCAGGAAGGCTATCTAAACAGTATTCAGCGATAAGCTTTTCTACATTGTGAAAGTCGCTTTTTGCAACGGGATATTTCTTAATATCGCCCGTATGCCAAACTGATTCCCCCCAAGAAGCTGGGCCACTGCCGTCCCTCACTGGGGATAGGCTTCCTATTTCACCATTATTGTTCTTCATTTTTCTCTCGACTCCTTTAATTTATCTAACCCAAGCACTCTATTTGAGTAATAGCAGCGTATTCTCATCAGCACATAGCCTTAAGCCTATCAACATTGAAACCTGACGCTACTAACAAAGGTATAACGTGAAAACACAATGTGCTGAATTGTTGCTGATCTATAAGGTTTCTATTTCTAAGTTTGACAATGAACGCTTGTGGTATTCCTAGCTTATATGCAGGAGACATTCTAGCTATAAATCTAGCGACCTCTTCAAATTCACTATTATTCATTTTAATGCACAGCGCCTCTATATCGCCGTAAAAACGAGCTTCGTCTAGAGGAATGCGCTGGTTATCAAGCTTTTTAAATTTCAATCCATTTTTTAAAATATAATGGAGGAATGCGGCCTCGCAAGGGAACTTAGGCTCAATATTTTGTAGACGAAAAAAGGGAACATCTCGCTTTTTATAATTTTTAATCTCGTGCCAACGCTCCTTCAAAATGCGCTCTAGGTCTTCTCGAGAAGTTGGACAACCTACAAGTTCGGAGGGAAAAGGAAATCGATTAAGACCAGCGAACTCAAGGTCGCAATCGCTTAAATCAGGGCAGTCCAACGGCCAATATTCATCTAAACGGTCATAATAGAAAGGTAATATTTGGAAATAGAACTTGCTCCAAATTTCCGCGGTCTCTCTCCCCCCACCATAAAACATATCTGATTGAATAAAGAGGAACTGATTATTTTCGTCTGCTTGTTTAAATATGTTGATGTCGAGATTATAGCCTACATCCCAATCTGTTCTTATCTTAAATACAGTTTTATACCTTAATCCAATTCGCTCCTCAGAGCGTTTGAGAAGTTCATACGCTAAATACGCTTTATGCATCTGAAGGGCATGGGGTATCCCCAACTCTTCCGCGTAAAATATATCGTGACTGTCATTGCCAAAAACATTTTCTACAAAAAGTATGTCTTTTACATTTCCTAGGAACTTGACGCTGTCAGAATATCTTGAGTTAGTAACTACAAAGACATCGAAGTTATCAGACAATTTTTTCAATAGCTCACTGTTTTCTTTGGCTAACCTTAGTTCACCTACTAGTAGTATAGCGTTCTCTTTCAATGTAACCTCTCCAAAGGTATATTCACTCTCAACATCTCACTAACAATAATCTTTATTCTCTCATTAATGGGGAAGTGGACAAAACCACGTCAAACAAAAATAAAGATACGAACATTAGTCAATGTTAAGGGTTTCTCGGACGACGAACAAAGATTAAACTACATCTAAATACCTATAAATATCATGAATCTTCAATGCTTTTAATAACCTCAGCCGAATATATATCCCAAGAGTTTGCGTCTGAAGTTGGTTTGCTTCCACCGTCTATGTTACCTATTGCTAATAAGCGCCTATATCAACTTCAATTCGATTTATTAAAAGATTATAAAGGTGATAAGTTTTTATCACTACCCAAGAGCTTTAAGCTAAACGCGTTTGATGAACGAGAGTTGCACAAATTAGGAGTTAAGGTGTTATGGGTTCCAAGTAATATTTCACTTGCAGAGTCAATATTATATTGCTGGAACTCAACAGGAAAATTTTATAAAGAACTTAAAATACTGCACGGCGATACGCTTTTTACAGATATAAACCTTAGCATCAAAGATTGCATATCGGTCCACAAGAACGATGGTTTCTACCCGAGAGCAACAATATCTTTAGATACGTTTATTGTTGGTGAACGTCTATGGGCTTCAAAAGACGACCTTGTAGCTTCTGGATACTTCAGTTTTTCGCAACCCGCTACGTTTATAAAAAACATCCTAGACAGTAATCATAATTTTGAAAGTGCTGTCAAAACATACACTGATAAGCAAAAGATTGAGATTCTAACTAATGGGGTTTGGTATGACTTTGGTCATCTAAATAGCTACTTTAGATCCAGAGCTCAAATGACAACGCAAAGGGCTTTTAATCAACTGCACATCTCAGATTTTTCAGTTGAAAAGTATAGTGACCAGCACAAAAAAATAGAAGCGGAGAGTAACTGGTTTTGCTCCATTCCATACTCAATAAAAAGCTATACTCCCAACTTGATCAATCCAAAAATTTATTCTTCAGACAATAAAAGAGGATATTCTCTCGAATACTTATACCTGCTAACTTTGAACGACCTTTATGTGTTCAGTAAACTTACGATTGCAGAATGGAAGTTTATATTTTCTACTTTGAACTTAATGCTGAGAAAGTTCAGTAAGATAAAGAAGACCTTTACTGAATATGATAAAGCGACAGCTGAAAGTTTGTATCTTGACAAGACATTACGTAGACTCAACGCTTTTAGCGGACAACATCCCCCCGTCATAAAAGACCGTTATTACGTGGCTACTTTAGGAAAAAAAGTAAGCTTAGAAGAAATAGCAAAACATACTGACGTGGTCAACCAAAATTGACCAACCCAGTTAAGCTACTTTTT
>NZ_CACSIG010000070.1:0-2177 GCF_902705815.1 Alteromonas infernus | reverse complement strand
GTAACAAAAGCCAGTCTTTTTAGACTGGCTTTTTTGTTTGCCCAGCGAAGCTGGCAAACCCGTCAGGTTGAAAGAAACCTGAATCACCCTGACTGAGGGGAAGATAATCCGAATGGCAAGGGCGTTGTTGGCCAACGGCAGGGTCTCCGGGGGCCGGCCCGAAGCAAGCCATAGGAAGTTAGAGGTACACAACGCAAGTGAACCTGATTCGGCAAGACAGGAGGGTAAGCGTGCAAAATAGCGTGAAGCCCGATACTCAGTCAGTCCTGTTTTGTGTTTGAGGGTGGGATTTCTAACAGGGAGCCAGCACAGTAACTGGGGAAGCCTGGCACCGTCTCTGGTTATGAGCCAGAAGCATCTATGCGAGAGGCGACTCAAGGTAGGTGTTGGTGTGAGGTGGCATAACGTGGTTACCAGATAGACGCCGTAGTAGTGAGTAAAGTTCGGCCTGTGAAAGCCAGTAATGGTGTGGAGGATAAAACCGAGCTGACCATCAGCAGTGTTTGATGGCGTTCTTATCAGCCAAAAGCTGATTAGGATGGCGAAGGGCGGAAGTACATAGTAAGTCTGTGATGAGCAGGTTTTTTTTTAGTGGTACACGAATCGATTAGCTATCGACGTCTCGTACTTGGTTTGTCGCGGAAGCGACGGACTGGCTACGAAACGGTACATGGGAGTAATGTGGGAACGTTGAGTAGATTGCCATTGGGCTAGCACGCTCTACCACCATGTGAAATAGACCAACACGAAAAGAAGTCATCGGCCCCCCACACAGCACACCATCTTCGAGGAGGAGCGTGCGGGTTTATTATAGTTTGTACGGTCACTTGCTTAATAAAGCCAGACTGTTCAAGGGATTTAAAAAGGTACTCAAAGCGAAAGGCGCGGCCGGAATAGATGGGCAGAGCCTGAGCGCGTTTGCCTCAAATCTGGATAATGAACTTACGCAGCTTCTTCTCGAACTCAAAACCAAACGCTATCAAGCGCAACCGGTAAGACGGGTAGTTATCCCGAAAGACGGTGGCGGCGAGCGTCTGTTGGGTATCCCAACGGTAAGGGATAGGGTCGTTCAACAGTGCTTAAATGACCTCCTAACCCCCATCTTCGAAGAACAGTTCCACCCATCAAGCTTTGGTTATAGGCCGAAGCGGAGCTGTCACGATGCTATCAATAAAGCCACGATGTTTATCCGTCGATATAGGCGTCAACACGTGGTGGATATGGACCTGTCGAAGTGCTTTGATAAGCTGGACCATACGCTTATCATTAAGAGCATCAAAAGACGGGTCCGTGATGGCAGCGTGCTGAGCCTTATTACTCAGTTCTTACAAAGTGGGGTGATGGTCGATGGACATTGGCAGCAACAGAAACAGGCAGTCCGCAGGGTGGGGTAATAAGCCCACTGATAGCGAACATCTATCTGGATGCGTTCGATGAGGAAATGAAACAGCGGGGGCACAGAATAGTGCGCTATGCTGATGATATCCTTATCTTGTGTTGCAGTCGTACAGCGGCAGAGAATGCCAAAGCACAAGCCACACATATCTTAGAAGGAAAGCTAAAGCTCAGCGTAAACACGGAGAAAACACATATCACACACAGTGACGATGGTGTGAAGTTCCTTGGCGTTGAAATCGGGACGAAACATACCCGCATCCAGCCCAAGAAACTCACCGCGTTTAAGGCGAAGCTCAAGCAGATGACGAAACGCAATGGCGGAATGCCGCTGCAATCAGTCATCAATGCACTAAACCCACTGCTAAGAGGGTTCAGTTATTACTTCAAGATAGCCAATGCGAGCAGGGCATTTAAGCAAATAGCAAGCTGGCTAAGACGCCGCTTGCGCAGTATTCAACTCAAGTTATGGAAGAAGGCGAGCCGCCTCCATCGCTGGCTAAGACAGCATGGTTATAAAGGTCGGTTTGCCCACATCAACATGACGAGTTGGTGCAGTGCACGCAGCCCCTTAGCAAGCTATGCGATGCCAAACAGTTGGTTCGATGAGCTCGGGCTAATGAACTTGGAGAATGTTGCAACGGGATATGTGTTTAGCCATTACGCTAAATAACTATGTACATGAGCCGTATACGAGGCCCGTATGTACGGTTCTGTGAGAGGGATGAGGCGGTGACGCCTCACCCTACTCGATATNTTAGAAAATGGACTGCACTTGAGTT
>NZ_CACSIG010000069.1:0-3014 GCF_902705815.1 Alteromonas infernus | reverse complement strand
TACCTCGTTGCTATGCCGGCTGCTTTTCATACAAAGATCAACAACCTCTAGTTTTTTTAATAATAAGAGAGTTTTTCCGATTTACCGGCAAATATTCGATATACCATAATGGTATAAGCAAGTATGCAAGGTACAACTACAACAGTACCTACCAACAAAAAGCGAAGAGAACTCGCGTCTGCCAGTGCTTGCATGATGGTGAGCTGACCCGGCACAACATAGGGATAGTAACTTATCCCAAAGGCAGCAAAACATAGTAGAAATACAAGCAGAGCTAACGCAAAGGGAAGCCATTCTCCTTTACCGCCCGCCTCAGGCAACCTTTGTAGTACGCCACCACACAAAGCTAGTAAACCAAAACACGTAATAGGTATGGCCATCAATACAATGCCCAGGGAGCTTTCCAACCAGAGGGCTCGCACTTCTTCGTGCAACGTTAAATTTAAAAAACTTACGGCAATAATGCCCCCAGCCAGGATCGACAGGCATCGCTTTGCCCAATAGATGGCTTTTCGTTGTAAGTCCCCCTCTGTTTTAAGAATAAGCCAGCAAGCACCGATAAACGTATAAGCTGCGGTAACACCGAAAGCGGATAACAAAGCAAAACCCTGTGCATAGAGATCGGTACGCAACCCGGTCACCCATATTCCTAACATGTATCCCTGAGAGAGCGTCGTCAACAGAGAACCGTATTTAAAACAGGTATCCCACTTTTTCTTTTTCGTTTGAGCAACTTTCGCACGGAAGTCGAAGGACACTCCCCTTAAAATAAGCCCCATTAGCATAAAAGTGGCGGGCAGATATAAAGTTTGTAAGATTTCACTATGCGCCTGTGGAAAGGCAATTAAAAGTAAACCCACCGCTAGCACCAACCAGGTTTCATTGGCATCCCAGTAAGGTCCAATAGAGGCTACCATTGCGTCTTTAAACTGCTCGTTGCGTGGCGGAAACAAAACACCAACACCCAAATCGTATCCGTCGAGAATCGCATAAAGCAGTACCGCCAATCCCAATAAGGCAATATAAATATTCCCCAATGTGTCTGCAGACAATGATTCAAAAGGCATGGTCTTCTCCTAATTAGTCTGGACCGGATTAAAACGGACACGCTGTGCTTTGTTTTTTTCTTCTTGCGTAATTTCTTCAATCGCAACGGCTTTGCGGCACATCAGGGTGAGCGTTCCCATGTAGGCAATCAGCAGAGCAATATACAGCGCTGCATAAAGCGTAAATGTTAGCGCTATATTGGCCGGCGGTAGACCCGTTACCGCATCCCGTGTGGTCAACACGCCGCTCACAAGATAGGGTTGCCGGCCTACCTCGGTGACGTACCATCCGGCCAATGTGGCAATCCAACCGCTAAAACACATGCCTATAAACACCTTATTCAGCCAATCAGGCAACTTATTTTGACGATAAAGGTAGAAAGCACCGGCCCAGGCGGTACCAAGCATCAATACCCCCATACCCACCATAACGCGAAATGAATAGAAAACGGGAGCAACCGGCGGATGCACACCCTCAAATTCATTTAATCCTTTAATTTCTCCGTTTACATCATGGGTTAGAATAAAGCTAGCCATATTGGGAATGCCGATTTCGAAATAATTGGTCTTTGTTTCCTCATCTGGAACCGCGAAGAGTAATAAAGGCGCGCCTTGCTCTGTGTGCCATACTCCCTCCATCGCTGCGACTTTTTGTGGTTGGTGCTCAAGCGTATTAAGCCCGTGCATATCGCCTGCAAAAATTTGCAGAGGGATCAAAACCGCAGCAGTGTAAGTTGCCGTCTTAAGCGCAATTTTAGGCGCAATTTTGTCGTCGCCTCTGAACAAACGATACGCGGATAAGCCTGCTATAAGGAAGCTGGCAGTCAGCCCAGATGCTAATAGCATATGGGTGAAACGATAGGGAAATGAAGGATTAAAAATAATGGCAGACCAGTCCTTAGCATATATTACCCCATCGATGACTTCATGACCTTGCGGCGTTTGCATCCAGCTATTTAACGACAATATCCAAAATGCCGACAATGTCGTGCCTGCCGCCACCACAAACGTAGCTAATGTATGCAACCAATTAGGCACTTTACGCATACCAAATAGCATTATGCCCAGAAACGTTGCCTCTAAGAAAAAAGCAGTTAGCACTTCATAGCCCAGCAATGGTCCGGCCACGTTTCCCGCTTTTTCCATGAAACCCGGCCAATTGGTACCGAACTGAAAAGACATGGTTACGCCTGATACAACACCTAGGGCAAAAGTGAGGGCAAAAACTCTTACCCAAAAGCGGTAGATCCGCATCCAAACTGGATGACCGGTTAGGTTAGAGCGAAGCTTGAAATAAAACAGAAACCATCCCAGTGCAATCGTGACAGTTGGAAAGAGAATGTGAAAACTAATATTTAATGCGAACTGTAGTCTGGATAAAACAAACGCATCCATAATTGCCCCCTGTTATTCGATTTTACCGGCAAGAATTTTTTATCTTTAAAGGCGAGGCTTCGGCCGACCTAAGCCCCAAATTTAATAAGTGCATTAAGTCTTTCAGGATCGAATTTGCAACCCTTCTGACCTGGCTGTTACCGATTCAAATAAGTCATGAATTTCCTGAAGCCTTGTTGGAACAATTTGCTCTCGCTCTGCATCTTCGGATCAAGTTTCGTAACGGCCTCATAATCGGATCTTTTTCTCTCACCGGATATATGTTGCAGATTTACTCCACAATTTGCTCGACGCTACAAGTGGTATAGCATTTGATCGCAATAACAGTGTGAAAATAAATACCAACTGACTGTTTACTTTTTATTACTATCAACCCCCGAATTCAGATAGTAAGTGCACCACTCATGGTTAAACGGTGAGAAGAGATCAACTGCCTGTTGGTGGTACTCTGTAATCGCCAAAAAACATGAGTAGTTACCATGAGATACAAGCAGTTGATCGAAGGGCAACGATACCAGATCGAAGCCTACTTACGCGAGGGTTTCAGTTATCGGAAGATCGGAAAGCGTCTGA
>NZ_CACSIG010000068.1:0-101298 GCF_902705815.1 Alteromonas infernus | reverse complement strand
TGGCCACTTGTTTTGCCACGTTATGCACCAAAACTACGTGTTGAAAAAAGGGGCTGATGCCAAACTGCTGAAAGGGAAAATTTTAGAAACCTTTGACGCGAGAAACGCGGAATACCCCGCAGAGCATAACGTGGGGCACGAATATTTTGCGAAAGACGCGCTTAAAAACTTCTACCGAGAGTTAGACCCTACCAACAGCTTCAACCCGGGTATAGGTAAAACCACCAAGCGTAAAAATTGGGCCGAGCAGGGCGGCGGATGCTGCGGCGGACACCATTAGGCTTAACTTAAGCGTTAAATACGACAAGGCTGCTGATTTTTGTGTTAAACAAAAGTCAGCCGCCTCATGTTCTATCAACCCATCACGTAAACCAATCTGAACCAAACTAACCACCTTTCAGTAGAAAAAAGAAGTTTATTATGTAGTTGCAGGGTTTGATTTTCCTGTCAATTAAAAAGGACTTGATATGAAAGGCAAAGTACAAAGCTCTACCATTCTGCTTCCTGTATTTATCCCCGCGGTCGCGATCATTTTACTTCTGGTTATTGGAACAATCAGTGACCCTGAACTTGCCGGCGAAGCTTTCAGCAGTACGTTAGCCTGGATAACTCAGACCTTTGGCTGGTTTTATATGTTATCAGTGGCAATTTTCCTTGTGTTTATTGTCTCGGTTGCAGCGTCGGGATGGGGAAATATCAAGTTAGGCCCCGACCACGCTGAAGCGCAATACAGTTTTCCAGAATGGTTTTCAATGTTATTTTCGGCAGGGTACGGTGTGGCGCTGCTTTACTTTGGCGTGGCAGAGCCAGTACTACACTATTCATCACCGCCCGCCGGTGCCGCTGAAACGGTTGATGCAGCAAAACAGGCAATGCAAATCGCGTTTTTCCACTGGGGGTTTCATATATGGGCGATTTACGGGCTTGTGGGCCTCGTTCTTGCGTACTTTGCCTTTCGCCATGGATTGCCGCTATCTATTCGCTCTGCGCTATATCCGCTAATAGGTGATAAAATCTATGGTCCTATTGGGCACGCGGTAGATGTATTCGCTATTCTCGGCACCCTGTTTGGTATTGCTACCACGTTAGGGCTATCTGTTACGCAGATAAATGCAGGGCTCAATTATCTCTCTGGCGATATCCCAATTGATATCATGGTGCAGGTAGGCACTATTGCTATTGTGACTATCGCAGCCACTATATCGGTTATTGCCGGGATGGATAAGGGCATAAAACGGCTATCAATTATTAATATGCTACTGGCAGTTTCTCTTATGAGTACTGTGTTTATTATGGGTGAAACCATTCATATTCTGGAAACCTTCCTTCAGAACACTGGAAGCTATATCAGCGGGATTGTCGAGCGTACTTTTAATTTGCAGGCCTACAGTCGCAGCGACTGGATTGGTAACTGGACGCTGTTTATTTTCGGTTGGACTATTGCCTGGGCACCATTTGTGGGAATGTTCATCGCCAAAATTAGTCGCGGTCGAACCATTCGTCAGTTTGTTTTCGGTGTCATGCTGGTGCCCACTATTTTTACCTTCCTTTGGTTTTCAGTGTTTGGTGATACAGCCCTTAATGCAATAATGAATCAAGGCGTGACAACACTTATTAGCGACGTCCAAGAAAACGAAGCCGTTGCCTTATTCAAGCTTTACGACCTGCTCCCTGGTGCGTCAATTATGTCGGGGCTGACGGTACTACTTATCATCACCTTTTTTGTAACGTCATCAGATTCGGGATCGTTAGTTATTGACTCTCTTGCATCTGGCGGTCTAGAAGAAAGCCCTGTATGGCAACGTATATTTTGGGCGTTTTTAGAAGGTACGGTCGCAGCGGTACTGCTTTTAGCGGGTGGGCTCAACGCCCTTCAAACCATGACTATAGCCAGTGCTTTGCCATTTGCTTTTATCATGCTTATCGCTGCCGCCGGTCTTTGGCGCGCGCTCGTCATCGAAGGCTATAGAAATAGCAGCTTGCAAGCTAATACATTGAACAGAAACCGCGGTCGAGCGGCAAACCTCAAAGGGCGACTGGCGGCGATGGTCGAATACCCTAGTCGTGACCTGGTTCATGACTTCATTAAAAATACGGTGACTGAAGCGATGAGAGACGTACAGTCTGCGCTTAAGGCACGGGAGTGGAAAGCGCACGTTGAATTTGATGAAGACATGGTAAGGGCGACCTTCACTGTGGAACGACATGATCATATGGACTTCATCTATGATATCCGCATAACCGAGTATTTAGTCCCAGGTTTCAGCTATGCTGAAGTGCGCTCAGAAGATGATGAGTCAGAGAAATACTATCGCGCTGAAGTGTTCTTGCGTCGCGGCGGTCAAGCCTACGATATTTATGGCTATGAAAAGGAGAGTATAGCTAAGGATATCTTGGATCAGTTTGAAAGCTACTTGCATTTCCTTGATACCAGTCCAGGGGAACTTCCTTGGGAAATGGATGCTTACGACGATATGCTGCAAAAACCGGAAAGGTAGCAAAGCCGTTTTTACACCTTGTAAAATAAAGGGAAAGCAAACTTGCTTTCCCTTATTATCCCCTAGTACCTGGGTGTTGACCTCAGCGCTTTTTTCCCGTTATTACGCTCATCGTAATGAAACATAAAAGCTTATATACTATGCCAGTCGATTAATTATCGATGAGAAATCCATCCCTGCATTGCCTTCATCGCAATGCATTTCAAACCATTTGGCGGCTAGTTCGCCCATTGGCACTTGCGCATTTACGCCCTTCGCGCCTTGCACGGCAAGACCTAAATCTTTAAGCATAAGTGCAGAAGCGAAACCGCCGGCAAAATCGTTATCAGCAGGGCTTTGTGGGCCTACACCTTTAACAGGGCAATAGGTGGTCATTGACCACGTTTGGCCCGACGCATTAGATGCAATATCGAAGAATACCTGCGCGTCTAACCCGAGTTTCTGGGCGAGCTGGAAGCTTTCACACGTCGCAATCATGGTCGCGCCAAGTAACATGTTGTTACAAATCTTCGCAGCTTGCCCTGCGCCGTGGCCGCCTGCGTGAACAATCTTTTTACCCATGGCGCCAAGTGCGCCTTGGGCTTTATCGAACGCGTCAGCATCTCCTCCCACCATAAAGGTAAGTGTGCCGCTCGCAGCAGCGGCAACACCACCTGATACAGGGGCATCAAGCATCTTAAGGCCTTTTTTCTCAGCGAGCTCTGATACGCTCTTGGCCGTTTCTACATCGATGGTCGAACAGTCAATTAATAAGGTGCCGTCACGCACGTTATCGAGGATCTGATTTGAATAGATATCCTTAACATGTTTACCCGCAGGCAGCATGGTGATGACGATGTCAGCTTCAGATACAGCTTGCTCGGTACTTTGTGCAATAATACAGCCTGCATCTTTGGCTTTTGCCAGTGCCGCTTCGCTTAAATCAAAGGCCATTACCTTGAAATTGTGTTTAACAAGGTTGTCTGCCATGCCTGAGCCCATGTTACCTAGGCCAATAAATGCAACAGTGATCATGATAGTCTCCTCGCTTAGCCCATGGTTGGAATAACAAAGGCGTTGTCGTTCGTATCTGAGCCATCAGGCCAGCGTTGTGTAATGGTTTTCACCTTGGTCCAGAACTTCACACCTTCCATACCGTGTTGATTAGTATCGCCAAAGGCTGAGCGTTTCCAGCCGCCAAATGTATGGTAGGCAACCGGCACTGGAATTGGTACGTTGATACCTACCATTCCCACGTTAACGCGCTGTGCAAATTCACGTGCTGCATGACCGTTTCGGGTGTACATAGCAACGCCGTTACCGTATTGATGGTCACTTGCTAAATTAACGGCTTCATTGAAATCTTTGGCGCGAACCATTTGCAGCACGGGGCCAAAAATCTCTTCTTGGTATGAGCGCATGTTTTTGGTTACGTGATCAAAGAACGTCGGCCCGATGAAATAGCCGTGGCTGTCACTTGGGATTTGACTTGTTCTGCCGTCGTAAACAAGCTCTGCGCCTTCTTCTATAGCAAGGTCGATATAGCTTTCAACGCGCTCTTTGTGGGCTGCGGTAACGACAGGGCCATAGTGGGCGTTAGGATCTTCGCTATGGCTTACCATGATGTTTTTGATAGCCGGAATAAGTTTAGCTTTGAGTTTTTCGGCGGTTTCATCGCCGACAGGAACCACAACCGGTAGTGCCATACAGCGTTCACCGGCGCTACCATAGGCAGCACCTACCAAGTCCGTTACCACCTGATCAAGATCGGCATCAGGCATTACGATACCGTGGTTTTTCGCGCCGCCCATTGCTTGAACCCGCTTTCCTGCACGAGCGCCGCGCTCATACACGTAGTTAGCAATATCAGAAGAACCCACGAAGCTTACTGCTTTAATGGTTTGATCATCTAAAATTCTGTCTACCACTTCTTTGTTACCGTGAACAACGTTAAGCACGCCTGCAGGAAGGCCCGCTTCTATCATAAGTTTCGCTAATTCAATAGGAACAGAAGGATCGCGCTCTGATGGCTTTAATATAAAGGAATTACCGCAGGCAATGGCCACGCCGAACATCCACATAGGGATCATGGCAGGGAAATTAAACGGGGTGATACCGGCTACAACGCCTAACGCTTGGCGCATTGAGTATACGTCTATGCCCGGACCTGCGCCTTCCGTGTATTCACCTTTTTGCGCATGAGGAATGCCGCAAGCAAACTCGATAACTTCAAGGCCACGCTGAATATCACCCTGCGCATCAACCAACACTTTGCCGTGCTCACTTGATAACAGCGCCGCTAGACGGTCGCGATTGGCTTCAACGAGCTCTTTAAATTTAAACATGACACGAGCACGTCGCTGAGGGTTAGTGGCCGCCCATTCAACTTGTGCAGCTTGGGCTGTCTCTATAGCGTGGCTTAGCGTTGAAGCATTGGCTAGGCTTACTTCTGCCTGAACTTCACCAGTATTAGGCGCAAATACCGATGCGGTATTTTCGCTGCTATCTTCAAAGTCTTTACCTGCAATAAAGTGAACAATCTTTCTCATGATCTGGCTCCTGTAATTTTTAACAATATTGAAACCTTGTGTTTGCAATAGCAATACATATACTTGCAGTATTATGCTGTAAAAATGCAGGTGCTTAGGTGAATTGGGATGACATGCGGTTATTTCTTGGTTTAGCAAGAAATGGGCGGGTAGCTATTGCAGCTAAGGGGATGAAGGTAGATCCTACAACGCTCATTCGTCGTGTAAAAAAGCTGGAAGACTCTTTAAACTGTAAATTATTCGAGCTAACCAAAAAAGGCTATGTACTTACCACGCATGGCACAGAGTTGGTCACGTATATTGAGAAAGCCGAGCATTATTTTTTAGAAGCGCAAAATGAACTGGACGATGAGCGTTCACACTTAGCCGGTAGTATTCGAGTGAGCGTTTCAGAAGGGTTTGGTAGCTGGTTTTTAGCGCCTTTACTACCAGATTTTAAAAAGCGGTATCCGGGCATAAGTATTGAGCTTGTAGCAACCAGTGGTTTTTTAAACCTGAATAAGCGGGAAGCCGATATGGCTATCCTGTTGGAAAAGCCCAGTAGAGGCTTATTGGTGACTCAAAAGCTTACCGATTACAATCTTTACCTTTACACTCACCAGTCACTTATCAAAAAACGAAAGCCTGAAACTTTGCAGGACTTAACATCGTATAATCTCGTCAGCTATGTGCCCGATTTGGTATACGCGCCGCAATTAAAGTTCATTGAAGAGACCGCTTTGTCACAGTTAAGTGCGCTTCGCAGCACCAGTATTAACGCGCAGTATCAAATGCTTATTAATGGCGCTGGCGTAGGCATTTTGCCGAAATTTATGGCTGAAACTCAGCCAGGTTTAGTTAGGCTAATCGAGAACGACATTCACATTAAGCGCACATTCTGGTTGGCAACGCATAAGGAAACTCACTCTCAAGCCCGTTTCCAAGTATTTACGCAGTGGCTTCAAGAAAAGGTTGAGCGTTATCAGTCGAGATTTATTGATTAAGCGAACTGACTAAGCCCTACATTCCACTATTTAAAGGGGAATTTATCCTACCTTGGTAGGATGAATTCGCCCCTATTGCAGGATGTGCTTTTCACCGCGGCCTGTATAGCATGACTCTGTATTAAAGAGGTTGCAGAGGCAGTTATGTCGGGTTTTACAAAAATATCTACAGCGATAGTGGCCGTTTTCATTAGCTGTTTTTTACTCTTTACCTGTCTTGTTTATTTTCATATACAAAACAATATTGAAGAAGAAATGACAGGCGCACTTAACCAAGTGCGGGAAATGGTCAGACGCAATGTACCTGTTTCTGACATTGAGGCTATTGTTAAGCCAAGTCCTCATTTATCTGCCAAATACTTTTCAGGGCGCTTGAGCACAGACCAAACTCAAGTAAACATCGTTAACCAGCAAAATGTATTAGTGCCCGTTATTATCCCCATAAAAGAGAATCAGTACCTTATTGTCACTCCTTTCGAGAATACGGAGTTAACCCAAAACCTTACGTTTTTTGCTTTAGTGGCAGGCCTTTTCTTTGCAACATTTGTTTTACTACTGTTTACATTAAGCATTGCCGTCAGGCAGCGGCTTGTGCCATTAAGACAGCTTGGCGACGCGCTTTCGAAGTTACGAGAAGGAAAAGCCACACAACCGCTTCCTCACTCAGATATTGCTGAAATGAACAGGGTAATTAACCAATTCCAGCAGCTAAAAAGCGCGCTAGATGCCAAAGAAAAGCAGCTGATTAAAATCGACAAACAATTGGCGCTACTTCAAGAGCAAGAGCGGAACTATTTAGCCAGGGAGCTTCACGACAACGTGGGGCAATTGCTGACTACGATAAAAGCTCATGCGTATATTCTAGTCAACACTAAAGAGCGTTCGGTGGTAGAGCTTTCGGCCCAGAAAGTGCAGGTGATGTCACACCAAATAAGTGACGCTATAAGAAAACTCACGGCTCACCTTCACCCTCTTGTATTAGATAGAGTATCGCTACAGGCATCGCTTGAGCGCTTAGTATATGAACAAGAAGTAGCGCAACCTGACACGCAATGGGACGTATCAATTAACCTGAAGCGTTATCAGGAGGATACCGAGCGCGACATCCACCTTTATCGTTTTGTTCAAGAAGCCATTAACAACGTAATTAAACACGCTAAAGCCACAAAGGTTAGCATTCAAATTTTGGGCGATACGCATAGCGTCACTGTGACAGTTAAAGACAATGGTCGAGGCCTTGGAAATCATATAGTAGAAAATATTGGAATGTCGTCAATGCGAAGTCGGGCACGCTGTATTGGCGCAAATTGTAGCGTCGCATCGCCCGATGAAGGCGGAGTTGCCGTGTCGCTCTCTCTAACACTTAGAAAAGAGCCGCCTATGTTAGGCGCAAATGTCGCATGAATATCCTCATTGTAGACGACCACGCCGTGGTAAGAGAGGGCTACAAAGCATTGCTTAACGCCATGATGCCTGATTGTCGTATTTTTGATGCTGAAAACGGCGCGCAAACCCATCGTTTATTAGCCAGTAGTGACATTGAGATCTTAATCCTAGACATAAACCTTTCAAATGAAAGTGGCCTTGTTTTAGCCAAGATTTTTTTGAAGCGACATCCAGATTTAAAAATCATCTTTTTCAGCATGTTCGAAGACAGTGTCATCCTTCACCGCGCCATGCAAACGGGGGCCATGGGTTACATCAGTAAAAGTAGTTCCCCAGAAATTCTTATCTCAGCTATTAAGGTTGTTGCAAAAGGGCAAAAGTATATTGAGCGCGGGCTGGCGGTAAATTTAGCCAATCAGCTTCTCGATACCAGTGTGGATATTGCCGATAAACTAACAAAACGAGAGTTCGAGATATTTATAGCGATAGCGATGAATAAATCCCGCTTCGATATTGCTAACGAGCTAGGCCTGTCTGCCAAAACCGTGTCAAATGGACTGACGGTGATTAAGCGTAAACTCAATGCGGTGCCCTCTCAGTTTTCTGCCATTGCCGCCAAGCACGGTTATATCGGAGATACGGAACTTTCTGCGTCAGCATCTGTGTCATTTGTTAAAAATAGTGAGAAGTCGTCATAGGTTTCCCCTCCTAAAGTAGGAGTCAAATCGGCCTATTGCATCATGGTGAGCGCGGCCTAAAAGTACCATTATCAAACTACACAACAAACCAAGTTACTGCGCGGGGTACGCGCAACGATATCAAAAGGTATTTCTTATGATTTATGCAAAGCCAGGTAGTGAAGGTTCAGTAGTAAGCTTTAAAGAAAGCTACGGTAATTTTATCAATGGCGAGTGGGTCGCACCGGTTAAAGGTGAGTACTTCACTGCAACATCTCCAGTAGATGGCAGTGATATCGCACAGGTTCCGCGCTCGACATCAGAAGATGTCGAGCTGGCACTCGATGCTGCCCATGCTGCGAAAAAAGGATGGGCAGAAAAATCTGTTGCCGAACGTTCAAATGTCTTACTCAAAATTGCTGACCGCATTGAAGAAAACCTTGAGCTTCTGGCCGTAGCTGAGACATGGGATAACGGTAAGGCCGTTCGTGAAACCCTAAATGCAGACATCCCGCTTTGCGCCGACCACTTCCGTTACTACGCTGGCTGTATTCGCAGCCAAGAAGGCACTATTGGTGAAATTGATAAAAATACGGTGGCGTATCACTTCCATGAACCTTACGGTGTAGTTGGTCAAATTATTCCTTGGAACTTCCCACTGCTGATGGCGGCATGGAAACTTGCGCCAGCGCTTGTTACCGGTAACGTAGTGGTTTTAAAGCCTGCGGAACAAACGCCGGTATCTATTTTATTGTTTGCAGAGCTCATTCAGGATTTATTGCCACCGGGCGTACTTAACATTGTTAACGGGTTCGGCGCAGAAGCGGGGCAAGCCCTTGCAACAAGCACTCGAATTGCAAAAATTGCGTTTACGGGTTCTACACCCGTTGGCGGACATATCCTTCGCTGTGCCGCTGAAAACCTTATTCCATCTACGGTAGAGCTTGGCGGTAAGTCGCCGAACCTGTTCTTCGCAGATATCATGGACCATGAGCCTGAGTTTATCGATAAGTGTGCCGAAGGTTTAGTGCTTGGCTACTTCAACCAAGGTGAAGTATGTACATGCCCCTCACGCGCGATTATCCAAGAAGACATTTATGATGCCTTCATGGAAAAAGTATTGGAAAAAATTCAGAAGATCAAACGCGGTAACCCACTAGACACAGAAACCATGGTGGGGGCGCAGGCATCTAACGAGCAGTTTGAAAAAATCCTTAAGTATATTGATATTGGTAAGTCTGAAGGCGCGCAAGTTGTCACCGGTGGTGAGAAAGAGCAATTACCGGGTTTCGACGATGGCTACTACATTCAGCCGACTATCTTGAAGGGTGAAAACCACATGCGTGTTTTCCAAGAAGAGATTTTTGGCCCTGTTATCGCGGTGCAAACCTTTAAAACGGAAGAAGAGGCCATTGAAATTGCCAACAACACGAGCTTTGGCTTAGGCGCAGGCGTATGGAGCCGCGATGCGAATGTAGCATTCCGCGTAGGTCGAGCGATTGAAGCAGGTCGCGTATGGACGAACTGTTATCACTTGTATCCAGCTCACGCTGCATTTGGCGGCTACAAAAAATCGGGCATTGGCCGCGAAACCCACAAGATGATGCTAGATCACTACCAGCAGACAAAAAATCTATTGGTAAGCTACGACATCAACCCACTTGGTTTCTTCTAAGTAGAGATAGGGCGGCGATTACTGCCGCCCGCTACTTTTATGCGCATCGCATTTATCTCAATCATTTTCTTGCTGTTTCTCAGTACCAATGTGTTGGCGCAATCTGACGCCACAGACATTCCAGCAGACATTAACAAAATATTTCCCAACGCTACACGCGTGGGGGAAATGCACACCGACATCAAGGTAACCCCGGTCTATCAGCTTCAGCAGCTACTCGGATACGTTTTTGAGTCGAATGACTTTGTCGACTTCATTGGCTTTTCAGGTAAACCTGTTAACGTAGTGATAGGGTTAGACCCCCAAGGTAACTTTATTGATCTTTTCGTCAAACAGCACAACGAGCCGATTTTTTTGCATGGGCTTGGCGAGAAATCCATGTTTGATTTCGTTGCTCAATATCAAGGGCACAGTGTCAAAGAGCGTTTTATCATTGGTGGGAAAAGCAATGTAGGCAAAGACGCTACCTATTTTGATGGGGTTACGAAAGCCACCGTATCGGTGCTGGTTATCAACGATACCATCGTGACATCTGCATTAGCCGTCGCCAGAGCTAAGCTCGATGGCTTTGTTGCGCCTAGTAATAATATTATTAATCCAGACTTTTACGAACCTCTTACTTTTAGCGAATTGGTGGACAAGGGCTACATTCAAAAGCACCAGATTACTCAGCAAAATACCGAAGGCCTTTCGAGAGAAGTGGTTCGGGCGGTTGACGATATCCAAAGCGAGTTTGCTCTTGATGGTGACATCATTGCCGAGCACTACTATGCGTTTTTAAGTCTTCCTATTGTGGGGAAAAACCTGCTAGATGAAGAGGAATTTGCTCGGTTACAGGAAAATCTAAATCCGGGTGAAATGGCACTGATGGTGCTGAATACGAAAGGTTTCAGTTTTATCAGCGATGAGTTTATTCCCCAAACCACACCTGAGCATTTACGGGTGTCTCAAGGCGGCTTTCCCACAGCTATCCGCGATATCGATTTTTATAGCTTCTATGCCCCTGCATTTTCACAGACATTGCCCGACTACAATGAGATTAAAGTACTACGAGTAAAGTCGAAGGGCGGGTTGTCACTTGACCAAGAAATGGAAATAGCGATTAGTGTGCCGTTTAAGCCAAGTTTCTTCGAGCAAGATGAGCATCTGTTCCCTTTGAAAGTGACACTGCCTAAAGAACTATTTATGGAAAATCCTGAGGCTCAGTTAGCGAAGCCCATTCCGTTGTGGCAGAAAACTTGGAGGGACAGAACCTTAACGATAAGCATCACCGTTGTTTATCTTGTAGCGCTGTCGTTGTTTTTTGCATTCCAGCAAAGGCTAACGCCTTACACCAAGTTTGTGCATACAGTGCGGGCATTTTCCCTTGTGTTCGTGCTGTTTTTTATTGGCTTTTACGCTCAAGGGCAACTGTCTGTTGTCAACATATACACGCTGCTGCTGGATATTGTCGATGGATTTTCCTTAGAGGTATATCTTCTCGACCCGGTCATTTTTATTTTGTGGAGCTTTGTATTTGTCTCGTTGTTTATCGTAGGGCGGGGACTATTTTGTGGCTGGCTTTGCCCCTTCGGCGCACTCCAGGAAATGATGGGAATACTGGCTGAAAAGCTCAGGATAAAACAAATTAGAATTAAGCCACAGCACCACAAACGGGCGCAAAAAATTAAATATGTATTGCTTATAGGCCTAGTTGCGTGCTCGTTCTATTCGCTAAACCTTGCGGAGAAGCTCGCTGAGATAGAGCCGTTTAAAACGTCCATAACCCTACACTTTGTTCGATATTGGCCCTTTGTGCTGTATTCGGTTTTATTGCTGCTACTTAGCTTAAAAATTCATAAAGTGTACTGCCGCTATTTGTGTCCACTGGGAGCAGGGCTTGCCATTCTGGGGCGTTTCCCTTTAGTTAAATTGCTTACACGTAAAGATGCCTGCGGTAATCCGTGTCAGCTGTGCAAACAAAAGAAATGTGGTATTGATGCTATAGAACAAGACGGCAGCATTGACTATGCTGAATGTATTCAGTGCCTTGAGTGTGTGGTTACGTTAGATAACCCTGACTTGTGCAAAATCGATAAATATAAAAAGAAAAAGGTGCCAACGCGTGTCAAAAACCTCAATCCTGTCCGCACTTAGTCAACCTGCTAATAGCCAGGTTAACAATGACAACCAAGCTAGCTTATACGGTGCTAAAGAAGCCTGTCGCGATGTGGCCAATGAGATTTTAGCTAACGTTAAGTGCGATGAAATAGAGCTATTACTCTTTCATACCAGCACGCTGTTTGACTTAGATGCCGTAGCAAAAGAAATCACCGCACGCTTTCCGCATGTGAACATTGTTGGCTGCACCAGTGCTGGAGAATTTAATAAAAATGGGTACGGAACAGAAAAACTTTTGGCCGTCGCGTTTTTGAAAAACGAATTTTCTATTGCCACAGCATTGGTGCCTAATTTAGGCGAAATAAACTTTGATGAAGCCCACGATATTGCCAGTGGTTTGCGCCGAGCCTTACAGGGGAGGGAGCGTCGTTACGATACAGAGCAGCACTTCGTTATTTCTGTGCTCGATGGACTTACCCGCCATGAGGAACATTTTCTAGAAACCTTTGCGACCGCATTTGGCAATATTCCACACTTAGGCGGTAGCGCTGGCGACGATTTAAAGCTTGAAGCCACCTATGTGTTTTACAACGGTGAATTTCATCGAGACGCAGCAGTACTGCTGCTTGTTGGCACTGGAAAGCCCTTCACCGTGTTCTCCATTGATCACATTAACTCTCCCGTATCGAAGCTGGTGGTCACCCACGCCGACCCTGAGTCGCGAACCGTGTATGAGATTAACGGTGAACCTGCTGCGCAGTATTACGCCAGTTTATTGGGAATGAAAGCTGAAGACTTAACGCCGGATGTGTTTTCCATGTTTCCCCTTGCAGTGATGGTAGGTGGCAAATATTTCATCCGCTCTATTCAAAAAGTAGATTTGGCCACTAACGGCATTACCTTCTACTGCGCGGTAGATATTGGCATTATTCTTACATTTGTTCAGCTGGGTGACTGCATTGAAGCATTAGAAAGTAAACTAGACAAACTGCGTGCTCAGCTTGGCGAGCCCGAATTTGTTTATGCTTGCGATTGCTTTTTGCGAAGGCTCGAAATTCAACAGGGCAAAAACGACCACGAAATAAGACGGCTACAGCAAAGGTACAATGTCGCGGGCTTCAATGCCTATGGCGAGCATATTCACTCGGTTCACTTGAACCAAACGTTTACGGGGGTGTATTTTGCAGCCCAATAATCAATTTACCGACGTGGAAGCGCTCCAAAAGGCCCTTTACGAACAACGGCGTGAAAACGAAAAGCTTGAAAAAATAAACGCAGCGCTGATGTATCGCATGGAAGAGGGTGGTTTTAATCATCACAGCTACCGCGCCTTCGAACATTCAGTTCAACTTTCTGAAAAAGTGAGTCAGAAAACAGAGGAGCTACAGTCAGTACTGCAAAAGCTGGAACAGTCAAACGCCGAACTGGTGCGTGCTCACGAAGAAACCCATCAGGTGAAGCAGCGTTTACACGACGCCATTGAAAGCACCAATCAGGCGATGGTGTTGCTAGATAGACTGGGCGGGATCATTTTCTTTAATCGGCATTTTGAAACCGTTTGGGATGACCTTTCCATTACCCCTAAAATTGGCGATAACTATTACGATATCACCCAAGCTGCCAAGCATTCCGGGGTTATTCGCCGTGCACTGCCTGCCGACGTGGAAGGTAGGATGATTTACCAGTTGTCGAACAAACGCTGGTATCAGCTGACAAACCGACCGACTCAAGAAGGCGGGAACGTTATTCTGTTTAACGACATCACTGAAGTAAAACTGCTTGAATCGAATCGTTACGAGCAAGTCATTAAAGAGAAAAACAAGCTGTTGCAAAGCCTTATCGATAATATTGATGTTGGAATATTGCTCATTGATAAAGAAGGTGGCATTGCGTTTTGGAATAACACGTTTTTGACCCAGTCAAACGTGCCCCAGCACGTACTGGTAAACAGTAAGAATATTTATGCCCTTCAAAATAACCGTCACTGGAGCGGGCTCAACCTAAACCCGGTGGGGCCAAGTACCCAGATTATACACGAGCAATTGGTGGTTGAACGCAACATCACTACACTGCCCGACGGCAATACGCTGTGCACGTTCACCAATGTTACATCGCAGCATCACTACGCAGAAACGCTGAAGCAAAACGAAAGCTGGATCCGCATGATAACCGATAATGTACCGGCGCTTATTGCTTACATTGGTACCGATAAAAAGTTTCAATACACCAATAAAGGTTATCGCGATTGGTATGGCGTTAGTGAGCAAGACATTAATGATATGCCTATGGATCGAAGCCATCTGAAAGAGGTTTACCCCAATCTTATTCAGTACTTGCGCCGTGTTAACCAAGGCGAAGTGGTGAGCTTTCAAAGCAAAGAAAAAAAATGCTCATGGCGACGTTGGCTTTTTACAGAAAGTTTATTTGCCTCATTTCAATGAATCTGGCGATATCACCGGGCACTTTGTCTTGGCAACAGACGTGTCGCAGCAGGTAGAAAGCCAACTCCAGCTTAAAGCGGCTAAAGACCAATTAGAATCGAATGTAGAAAAGCGTACCCGTGAACTCAATCACGCCAACATCGCCCTTCAAGAAGCCATTGATTCAAAGAGCAAATTTTTGGCTGCTATTAGCCACGATCTTATGCAGCCCCTTAGCGCTGCCATCTTGTTCAACGAAACATTGAAAGATCAAGTGGATAGTTCATCCAGCCCCATTGTTGCCGCCCTCGATAATTCACTGTCTGATTTACATGGCCTTATTCGCACGCTTATTGAAACATCCAAACTGGACGCTGGGGTGTTACAGCCCGATAAGCAGCAAGAAAATGTATTGCCGTTACTTATGCAGCTAGCCGAAGAGTTTACGCATATCAGTAAAGACTACAGTGTAGATTTTCGCTATCGCTTGAAAGAAGCCTTCGTGGTGACAGACGTGAACTTACTTTCTCGAATATTGCGAAATTTATTAATAAATGCAATGAAATACGGTGCCAACGGCAAGGTGTTACTGGCAGCACGAAAGGTGAATGAGAACCTAGAAATTAGCATCTATGATCAAGGTGTGGGTATAAGCGAAGACGATCAGAAAGTTATTTTTAAAGAGTTTTCCAGATTAGAAAACGATTTTAACTACTCTTACAGTTTGGGTCTGGGATTATACATTGTAGATAAAATGAGTAAGTTGCTAGAGCACGATATTCGAGTGCGCTCGAAAGAGGGCGTAGGCGCATGTTTCACGGTGACCATTCCTATTACCGAAGTGTGTGATACGAGTCAGGAACAAGACTATCTTTATACTTTGGAGCCATCGTTACCAGATTACGTTTTGGATAAGCATATATGGCACATTGATAACGATGCGAATATGCGCATTGCTATGCAAACATTGTTCGCAAACTGGGACATGGAAGTAGACACTTTCTCAGGTTTTGAACAATGCAGTGCTGTAAATAATGGCAGTTTTGACGAGTGCGACATGCTTATTGTCGATTACCACCTAGATGAAGAAGAAACCGGTTTAGACATTGCGAAACGCGTAAGAAAAATCGCGCCTTCAATGCCCATTATGATTTGCACCGCTAATCACTCAAAAGCGTTAGCGAATGAACTTGAAGGCACCGACATTCAGCTGCTGCACAAACCTGTTAACTCCGCGGTGCTTAAGGCGGCGCTAGTCTCAAGCTTGAATGGCTAAAAGTATAGGAACATCGGGCCTGTTAATCTTCGGTGCACAGCAAAGATCAACAGGTCTTAATTAAATACGTATTGGTTAAAGTCGATATTCGCGGCACTGGCCACAACTTTTACTCGGTTGCTGGCGCCTAATTTTTTGAGAATAGATGAGACGTGAGACTTAACCGTGGTTTCAGAAATATTAAGCTCGTAGGCAATCACTTTATTGGCTAACCCTTGAGTTAGATATTTCAGTACAGTCAGCTCTTTTCGTGTTAATGAACGAATTTGCTCAGGCGAAATACCGTTGTCATTGGTCATGCGTGTTCTGGTAGACGGCGTTCTCAATATCTCTGATGGTAAACACACGTTCCCTTCAAAAATACTCTCGATAGATGTGGCGATTTCTTCAATCTTGCTGCTTTTTGAAATAAAGCCAACGGCACCATAAGAAATGGTTTGCAGTATATTTTGCTTTTCCGTTTCAGCGGAAATAATCACTACAGGTACGTTAGGGTGTTGGTTTCGAATTTCTAAAAGTCCGTTTAGGCCACAGGTTTCCGGCATATTTAAATCAAGCATGATTAAGTCGAACTTCGCGTCTTGCTCTAGTAACGTTAACGCTTCAGAAATTGAATTGGCTTCGAGGGTTTCTGAGTCGGGAAACTTTTTCCCTAAGATAGTAATCATTGCGTGACGAAAAATAGGGTGGTCGTCAATTATCAGGATACGGTGCATGGTCTTTCCCTCAGCTAAAAAAGCGACATTTGCCGCTGGCCTTGTGACTTATTTGGGCTGGCGTTTTATTCACACATAAGCCTTTTAGTAAGACAAAATTATGGCGTAAATGAAACGCTTCAAAGTGACCAAATTCCCCGAAATATTAAAAGCTAAACAGTCACTTCACGTGTTTACAATGTTAACATTAATATAACATTAAGTCAGGCCTAATAAGACCAATGGCTTATAATAAAAAAGCACGTAAGACCAGTACTGACGGGACTTTCGTTCTATAACTCGTCAAGTAACTGCCTTCTTTTTTCGGCGTATTCTGTTTCGCTAATTAGGTTTGCCTTTTTTAGTGCGTCTAACCGTTTAAAACGAGCAACGATATCGTTTTCTGCTGGTAAGGGGGCCGAGCCAGCTACGTCTTTCTTACTGGGTGTGTTTTCCCTATTCGCTGGGGAAAGTGTTTCCTTTTCTACAGGTGCTTCAAATGCCAGCTGACTCGGTGCGACCACCCAATCGAAGCGATTTTTCGTTTTCAGTTCTATACCAGGTGCGGAAAAAGAGAGTGGGGAATCGAATGAGAACTTTGCTTGTTTCCGGTTACCAAAATCAAAGTCGTATTTTACCAAGCCCTGAGAAGTAGGATCATAAGCCATTTCGTAGGCTTTATTGGCTACTTTATCGAACTCGCCAATAAGAATATTGAGCTGGTCGTCTGCAACGAAAATACTGCCTGCAACGTAATACGTTTGGGTTTTAAGGCCTGCCAAATAGCGCTTCTCTTTACTAAGGGCAAAAATTACGTCTTGCTGAGCAGTCGCTGTTCGCAGCGCCTCAGGCAGATAGGCGGCAAGTAACGCAACTTGTTCGTTGGAAAAAAGCGGCGTCGACGTATTTTTGTTTTTAACCACCTGAATAGCGCTAAGTATGGCGGATACATCCTGCTCGTGTAGCGTAAAGGGGTGTTGGTTGGCACGCATGCCGCTGTCTACTTTGCTCGGCTTTTCAACAAGGCGAATAAAATTGTTTTTGTCCTCCTGAAATATGACCTGTGCGTCTGCGATATGTACTGTCGTTATGAAGAGTAGGGCTAACAGAATGGGTTGAGCTGAACGTAATGAAAATAGAGATATATTTTTCATGATCTTTCCTTTTTCAATAGGAAAAGCGAGAGTGAATCTCGCTTTTTTATGTCATATATTTTAGCTTAATTTTAATTTCTTATTTAAGTGCAAAATTAATCAGTTTTTTATCATTAATTAAATGAGTCGAGTAATTTTTAAATTTCAGAGTAATTAGATATAAGTTCAATGTTAAAATATGACTGATTTTTAATTCTCAATTAAAAGAACACAGTGCCACCTAGTTGAATTAGGGTTAAGTCTTCTGCGCTGTTATAAATTCCTTGCGCAGATTCTGAACCATCAATATCTAAACTTAGGTTTTCGTATTTCGCGTACACCAAGAAGCGCGATCCAAAATATTGTTCTGCTGCAACGCCCCACTGACTAAGCTCTGAGCCGGTAACGCCATCTAAATGAGCCATGCCGTATTGGTCGTTATAACTGGCATATTCAGCATAGAAAGCAGAATCACCAAAGCGATTAAACTGTTTTCTTATGCCTGCTTTAAAGTAATAAGCATCCGTATCGTCACCCGACCCAACAATCGCATCGTCAGCTTCTTCCATCTGATAAGTGGCTACCCCAAATACTCCTGATTCAAGATGCATGACGCCAGCTTGCAGTTGCAGCGTAGTTGAACTGTTGCCGCCAACATTGCTACCGCCATCTTTATTCACTGAGTAGCCTGCGTGAAGGTTAGTTTTGAAGCCTTCGTGCTCAGCCGCATACTTAACCGCAATATCGTAAATTTCGTCGTTTGCATAACCGACCGCAATACTCACGTTTCCCATTTGAGGAAGATCGTAGCGCACGCCGTTGCGATATATGCCGTTACAGTCAATACCAATACCCAAGCCAGGCGTAGCTAAGCACTGAGCAAATTGACCCCACGCGACATTGGTTGAACCTTCTTCTAGGCCTCGAATAAAGAAGCCATTTGCTCTAAATAATGGTGAAATGCCTGACCAGATTGTGCCAGAAGGATCGGCTAGAACGGCAATGTTATCGGTGGGAAGGCTTTGTAAACCAATGGTGATTTTACCCCAGTCGCCGCCAAAGTAGAGGCTGCTCCCTAATAAGCCTATGTCGCCACCATTGAAGGTGTCTAAGTTATCCTGATTGGCAAACAAAAGCGGGGTTTGATGGCCACCACCGGCGTAGTTAGGTGCGCCTGAAAGAGGTTCGATAATGACCTCAAAGCCTACGTCCATGCCTTGTTCTTCCAGTTTGTAGTTCCCTGAAAGCGTAATACGGCTGCCTAGGGTTGTACCATTGTCTGATAGTTGTGCCACATCACTACCCACACCGTCGTCATAATAGGTTAAGCCTTCATTTATCCATCCAGAGATATTCCATGAATAGGGCTCGTCTTGGGCAAAGCTATGGCTACTGACCGTGCTTAGAATGGCAATAGATAAACAGGTTTTTGTAAATGTATTCTTTTTCATTTTACTGTCCCAATATTGGAAGTGTTGATTAATTACAGTGGTTTTTTATTTTTATTTTCGACTGGTTTTAATGCTTTCGGTGTCCAGTAAATTGATAATAGGTTTTATTGAATTTTGAACCATCGGCCGTAAGGCGTGTTAATCTCCTTCTTTAGTAGCGGGAAAATTAAATGTATAAAGCATGAAAAACGCGACCACTGTGAGAAAGTAAGTCGCGTTTTTTGATTTTTGTCTCAGCTTTTATGTCGATAAAAACGCGTGTGGTAACAACTGCTATCTTATTAGAATCTTGCTTTTAGATTCACACTGACCATTCGCGGTTGTGCGGGGCCCACGAACTGTGCACCTTCTACGTCGGGGTAAATGTCTTCTAACACCTCATCGGCCTCGCCATAAGTGCCAAAGGTTTCATAGTCCTTGTCGAACACATTGTTCACACGTAGCGATGCGGTAAATGTGTCGTTGAAACGGTACGATGCATAAATGTTTGCAATAACGTATCCGTCAATCTTTTCATTTTCGTTAGCCTCATCGCCCCTAAAGTACTGACTAGATGCTGAAATAACTTCTGCCCCCAAACGCGCTTTATCCGTTAAGGCGTAATCTGCATAGAGCTTGACTAGATGCTCTGGCTGGCCTGGAATTTTGTCACCTGGTGTTACGAGTCTGTCTGGACCCTGAGGGTTAAAGGGGCTAAACGACGTCAATGTTGATTCATAGGTTGCGTTAAGATAGTTGTAGTTTAACCGGTAGGTTAGTTTTTCCCACGTTGAACCTACGCTGAATTCTACGCCCTGACGCTGGGTTTCATCAACGTTAATAAAGTATCCGCGAGAGGCAACAGAGCCTGCTTGTTGGAAGATAATGTCATCCTTACTTCTACTGTGAAAAACATTTAGCATCAGGTCGATGTTATCAATGCGTGTGGTGTAGTTCGCTTCAATAGTTTGGGTGACCACCTGATCAAGAGGAGGATCGGCCACAAAACCGTTCGGTAAGCGGCACGGGTCGTCTTCATCTGCACAGCTTAACTCTGCTGGGCTTGGCGTTCTTGAAGACTGGCTGATTGCAAGATTCAACTGGCTTTGCTCATCTATAGTAATGTCTACCCCTACCGCTGGGTTAAATTGGGTAAAACGGTGATTGCCGTCCAATGAACCTTCACCGTCATCAATCAGGTCTTCCATAACAATATGGTCTCGGTTAAAACGTCCACCAAGATTGAGTGATACGACTGAAGAGAGCTGTGTGCTACTCATGAAAAATAGCGACCATGCGGTGGTGTCTACATCTAATCTAACTCTGGCTTCTTGTGCCATGAGCCCGTCGATGGGTAAAACGGTGCGTGAGTCTTGTGCAGATTCGTTTTCCAAAATACCAAATGTAGTATCAGCGGCGTAGTTAACATCTCCTTTGGTGTAGCTGGCACCAACAATTAACTCTGAACTGAAGCCGCTTAAGGCATATTGTTTTGCTAGCTGAAAAGATAACCCAGTAGCTTTGGCGTCTGTGCGGCCCGTATTGTATGTTCCATCAAGTTCATCTGCGTCCACATCTGATATTTCGGCAAGCGCGGTGTCGTCATCAAAGCCAATAAATTCAACCGCTTCTATATCGTCGTCTTCTCCTACAACAGGCAAATCATCGTCATCATCGTCGTCGCCATCATCATCACTATCAAGCGGAGCATCATCATCGTCGTCATCATCTTCAAATTCACACAGTGTTACGCGTCCATCAGCGAACTGGCAGGCACCAAAATCACTGTCATCGCCGTTGATTGATTGAGTTTGTGTGTCGCGATAAAACATATTGGCGGTTAAAGATAAGGTGTCAGTTAAAACGAAATCACCGGTTATATTAACGTGCGTAAGTTCGTTGTTGGTCTGATCGGGGTGGGTGTAGACCGCTTCTCTTCCTTCAATATCCAGCAGTTCAATAGGCGACGCACCATTTCCGAGTAACTCGTTATCGGCCATAAAGAGGTTCATGTCGAGATGCATTTTGTCACTTTTATAGGCAAGCGATGTAAATACTTGCTGCACTTCAGATGGCGAATAGTCACGCCAGCCATCTTCCTCATAATGATTCAGGTTCACATAATACGCCCAATGATCGTTATGACCACCAGATTCCACAGACGCGGCTTTCTGGCCGAATTGTCCAGCCTGTAAATCTATTTCGTTGGCGTTGAAGCTAAACCCTGTTTTCGTTCTTAGCGCAAGGGCACCGCCTAGCGTGTTTTGGCCAAACAGAGGGTTTGAACCAGAGTACAAAGAAACGGTATCTATAGCATCTAGAGGCATTAGGTCCCAATGTACAGTATCGCCAAACGCTTCATTAACCCGACCGCCGTTTAAGTACACCGAAATGCCCTGAGGTAGACCAAGCAGCGGAGAGGCAGTAAACCCGCGGTATTGCAGATCGGGTTGGAACGGATTGTTTTGAACATCGTTTAGGTTCACGCTTGCCAGCTGAGTTTTGAGTAGCTCCGGTAGTGAACGGTTGACGCTCCCTTCAATGTCGTCTTGAGTGAGTGTCTGAACGTTACCAAATACGGCAGAGTTATTGCTGTTGGCGCTAAGCGGTGTCGCTCCCTGTACCTCTATAACCTCGTAGTGGTCCATTGCATCGTTAGCTTCTGCAGCAGAGCTAAACGCATAGGTTACAGCGCTTGCAATAATCGCAAGAGCAAATGGTGAACGGGCAAGTTGATGTGTTGGGAATTGTGCAACGTTTTGGCTAGAGCTTTTAGTAGAAATTCGCGTAGGCATGGTCTTGACTGCTTCGTTATTATTTATACTTTCAGTATTGCCTTAACCATTCCCTAAAAATATCCTCCTTAAGTGGGAGGAAGTATCATAAATTGGTAGCAGTGTTTTTTCCCGAATTCCCTACGAGAGAATCGATAAAACCTTATGACACCAGTTTTCACGCTCTGTGATATTTGTATCGCTGGCACCAAATAGAAAAAGGTTATTTTCAAAGGTTGCAGCGCCCAGTGCGTAGCATTCCCCCGAGGTTCTTGGTTGCCAGAAAAGGTGGTGTGCAAGTACCGCTTGTAGTCTTGACTGTTGATAGAACGCGATGCGATACACCCAGTGCGAGGCTAAATAACCAGAATCAGAATTTAGAGAAGCCGACTCTAGAGTTATTGAGGGCGATGGAATGGAAAACGGCGTTAAGTGCGAAGCAATGTGTTCAGCGTTAAAGCGTTTCAAATTGGTGGTCTTGTTGGCGAGTGGCCGCAATAAACGTGGAAGTGCAGGCAAGTGCTCTAACGCAATAAAATGTCGGTATTTAGAGGTAAGACGCGGTATTAAAAGTGACTGGTCGCTATTGGAAGCGCTGGCTTGCGCGGAAAAGTCTTTGCGTGCCTTTCTAATCCGCTCGCGAGCGATTGACTTTTCAGGTGAAGGTAGAGCCCCCAAATAGGAGAGCGATACCTTATTAGCACTCGCCAAATAAGCGCTTTTGGTGGCACAATCTTTGGCGGCGCACTTGTTCGAACCCAATGCATCTGTTAGTTGCGCAAAATAGCGAATAGCCGCCCCCACACCTTCTGCGTGTTTATCAGTGTCTGGCATTGGCTTTGAAGGTCTAATATCAAATGAGGCAAGACACGCGGATACCACATGTTTTAGTTGTCGCAGCCTTTTATCATTATCATCGCTCACGAGCTTGTGTGTCAGATTTTGTGAAAGCTTTGGAAGTGCTTCTATCGAAAGCTCGCTTGCTACTTCCTTCATCGCTTCGTTTGTGACGAGGCGAATTGCAAAATTGCCTTGTTGATTGATTTCGGGGTCGATAAATAAAGTGTTTTCAAGGCCTGCTACGGTGCTAAGTGTTGCGTCTTGCTGTAGTAAACCATTTAAAAAGCACTGAGGAAACCACCAGGTTAATACATGCCTTATTGATTCGTTTTCGCCTTTTGTCGTTTGCGCATCAAGAGAGGCTTCTTTGTCTAAATGTGAGTGTTCACGTTGAGATGCGTGCTGACTCAGTGCAGCGTTCCTGTTCAGTGTTGATTCTTCGCTCAAAGCAGCTTCCGCGCTCAAGGCTGTTTCCGCGCTCTGCGCTTTCATTGCGCTCACGGCTGTAACAACCTCCTTGCACTGCTCAAAAAAGTGGGCTGAATTACTGTAAACCAGCGTGGTGATATTGCTTGGCTGATACCACTGGCGTTTGTAGTCTTGAAGCGCTTGAATGCTGTTGCTGCCTATGGTTTGTGTAAAACCACCCGCGTGTTTATAGGCATTTTTATGGGTATCGGCCAATCGAATAGCGGCGTTTAATGCATAGTCGCTGTTTGCCTCTAGCATGGCGAGCTCGTTAAAAATAACCCCGTCACGCTCTAAGGTAACCTCATCGGTACCGTAATCCCGGTTAAGCAGGCCACAGTATAGGTAATTTACAGCATCAAGCAGCACGTTCGCTTTTTCAGACGAAGCGAAAAAGAAGGTGTACTCGGCGAGTGTGGTAGCGTTAATAGTGACAGGCAGAAGTGTATTAGCCGTAAAAAGCTCGTGGGCAGCGGGGTATGGGTGAGAGCGTCGAAAGCTCATGTGCTCAGCTAAATGAGACAACCCAGTGTGGCCTGCTGCAGGGGTTTTTAGCGCAAAAACAACGCTATGCACTTTTGACCCAGAGCCGGCATCAATGAAATGAAATTCAGACATACACTTTTATCATTACGGGTTAACGGTATCTCTTTTTGTTTCGTACTTATTGCAGCCCATTTACATCCTAGTAATTACCTCGTAGCACTTACTTCCAAGATGGGAATCGGCTTTTCCACCTTTCGATACTGTAGTGCCTTCGACGGTGCAGTACCTGCTTTATCGGTAATGCCTTTCATTAAATGGTGATCGGGCGACTTGCTGCAAACCGGATCCGTCTTATACATATCACCTGTTAGCAGGTAGGCCTGACATCGGCAGCCGCCAAAGTCTTTATCTTTTTCATCGCAGTCCCTACAGGGCGACGGCATCCAACTATCGCCACGGAAATGATTAAAGCTAAAGTCTTGATGCCAAATATCGTGCAATGAACGTTCTTTCACGTTGGGAAAAGACAGAGGTAATATCTTCGCGCTGTGACACGGAAGGGCACTGCCATCTGGCGTTACGGTTAAAAACGTGGTGCCCCAGCCATTCATGCAAGCCTTAGGGCGAGATTCGTAATAGTCGGGCGATACAAATATGAAGGTAGGCCCTTTACCGTTTTGCTGCGCTCGATAGCGGTTCACTGCGGCCTCAGCGTCCTGTAGCTGCTGTGACGTAGGCAGCAAATGGTCTCTGTTTTCATAGGCCCAGCCGTAATACTGTACGGTAGCCAGCTCGACAAAATCAGCGTTTAGCTGCTCGCTGAGCGCCATCACGTCTTCTATCTCGTGAATGTTCTGCGCGGTAATACAGAAGTTAAGCACCATAGGGTAGTCGTATTGTTTTACCAGCTTCGCAATTTTAAGTTTTTGTTCAAATGAATGGCGCTTATTGCCTATTAAGTCGTTTACTTCAGCATTGGCTGCTTGAAAGCTCAGCTGTATGTGGTCGAGCCCGGCTTCTTTGAGTTTGGCAATACGTTTCTCTGTCATGCCAATGCCAGAGGTGATCAAGTTGGTGTAAAAACCCAAAGCCCGCGCATAAGCGACCAAGTGCTCCAAGTCTTTTCGAAGCAATGGCTCTCCGCCAGAAAAGCCCAATTGCACGGCGCCCATTTCCCGCGCTTCACGCAGCACTCGCTCCCAGTGCTCAGTAGAGAGCTCATTGAATGTTTCTTCCATGTTTACTGGGTTGGAGCAATACGGGCAATGCAATGGGCACTGATAGGTAATTTCGGCTAGGAGCCACAGCGGTGGCGTTATGCTATTTGGTTCGTCGGTTTGTAAATCAACGTCTGTATCATTCGTCATAGCGGATCCACTTCTTTTGCTCGGCATGAACCAGAAATACATGAACATCTTCTTCTAAGTCATCAGGTGCATCAGGGAATGCCTGGCGAAGTTCAGCACAAATGGCATTTTCCGTATTGTTGCCATCTACACGCTTAAGAATTTCTGCTGCAGAAGGGTTAAGTTTGATCATTCCTTCGGGGAACAACAAAACATAACAACCCTGAGCTTTCTCGTACTGCATGCGAAAAAGCGGATTTAAAGAAGCTGTTTTGTCTCTTGTGCCGCAGCCCTCGTTGTTGTGACTGCTGCTATTTTCAATGTTGTCTTCCGGGGTATTTGAACCAATGTCATCATCACCGACGCTATCAGCATCTAAGTGGTGTTGGGTTTGTGATTGTAAATTCGACATCATTAAAACCTCCCTTTATGGCACACCCGCTGGTCGGCAATACCATCGAACGGCTTTCTCTTATATTCATAGGCAAAGCAAATGGCATCAGCAATGCTCCACAAAATATCAATTTTGAACTGCAGTATATTGAGCGCATGTTCTTGCTGTTGTCGGGTAACAAAGTGGTCAAGGGTAATCTGCAGGCCATGCTCTACATCACGGCGCGCCTGACTTAACCGCATTTGAAAGTAGGTAAAGCCTTCACTATCAATCCATGTATAGTGCTCAGGCCAGGTATCTAATCGGCTTTGATGTATTTCAGGGGCAAACATTTCAGTTAACGATGAGCAGGCAGCCTCTTCCCACGACGCACGGCGGGCAAAATTCACATAGGCATTCACTGCAAACTTAACCGCTGGCAACAGGTGTGTTTCATCAAGCATCTCGCTGCGGTTTAAGCCTACCGCTTCGCCCAATCGCAACCAGGCTTCTATGCCGCCAAGTCCGTCTTCACCTTTCCGTCCATCATGATCGATTATTCGTTGGATCCAAGTTCTGCGTACCGATTGATCTTCGCAATTTGCTAAAATTGCCGCGTCTTTAACCGGAATCGCCATTTGATAATACAGTCGGTTGGCCACCCAGCCCTGAATTTCATCAACGCTGCAGTGCCCTTCATTCATACGTTTATGAAAGGGGTGATGAATATGGTAGTAAGCGCCTTTTTCTCTCAGTTTTTGTTCAAATTCTTGTCTAGACCATGCGTGTTCTGTCATTACTACACCTCAATTTCCATGCCGTCGTAAGCCAATTCAATACCCTGCTCACACAGGCTGTGATAAGCACTGGAGTCTTCGTCTAGCACGCGATTTGTATTGTTGATATGAATAAGCACTTTACGCTCAACGTTAAATTCATTTAGCAGCGCAATGGCTCCGCCCTTTCCATTAACCGGCATGTGTCCCATATCAGTGCCCAGCTTGTTGCTAAAGCCGTGAGCTATCATTTCTTCATTGGCCCACAGCGTACCGTCAAATAGCACGCAGTGAGATTCGCGCATTACTTGTTTTACTGTGTCGTTTGCCTGCATACATCCTGGCGCGTAAAAAAGCACGTTGCCCGTGGTGTCGTCAGTTATCTTCAGGCCGATATTGTTGCCCGGCACAATGTTGTCGCGATACGTCGAATAAGGGGGGGCATTAGACTCTAATACCACGGGTTGGAAAGTCAGGCCTTCTGCCCCCTTTGGTACAAAGTGTTGATGATAATCGGTATTAATTGAATGCTGCTGTAGTCCGCCGTGCCAGTGTTTTAATACGGTAAAAAGCGGGAAGCTGGTGGTTAGGTCTTCGGCCACAACATCGGTACAATAAACGGGAAGGGGTAAGCCTTCGCGCAATGTTAGCAGGCCTGTAGTATGGTCTATTTGACTGTCGGTAAGCACAATTGCGCTTATGCGTGTGCCGCGAGACACATGGTCCTCGGGCCACAGCTGCGGGTGGCTATTTATCTGCTCCCGCAAATCGGGGGAGGCATTAATGAGAACCCAATTTTTACCATCACTACTGACAGCAATGCTCGACTGTGTTCTGCTTTTAGCCTTTATTTTTCCTTCCCGTAATCCCTTACAATTTGCGCAGTGACAGTTCCATTGCGGAAATCCACCTCCGGCGGCAGCACCAAGAATCAATACGTGCATAACAACTCCATACTACAAGTAAAAAAAGGCTGCATCGGCAGCCTTTTTGTTCATCATCCCAGAGGGCGTTGCCTAGCGGTTATTGATGTAAAGTGTTACTTCAAAACCAAGGCGCATTTCTGTGTATTGGGGTTTAGTCCACATAGTTGTTCCTCTTCTTTATGATTAAACGCATGACTGAGTATATGTTGAATATGTGTTAACAGATATCCTCCTAAGGGAGGAGAACTGTCATGAATTTTGATGATTTATCGCCTATTTTTTTTAGCGCAGCGGCTTAAGTAAGATAAAAGTAAAGGAATAGGGCGACCGGTCGCCGATAACGATTTGGTGTAGGTAAAAGCGGTTCCTGCCACATCGAGGTGAGCCCACGGGGTGCCGTCAGCAAAACGAGAGAGAAAGCAGCCTGCCGAAATAGCACCGGGAGAGTTTATGCCCGTATTCATCATATCCGCGTGTTGAGAAGTGATGGCGTCTTGATATTCTGGCCACAGTGGAAAAGGCCAGCACCTGTCATTAGCCAGTTCCCCCGCTTCTATTAACGCACTTTCAAGCGCTGGAGCGTTGCTAAAAAGCGCAGTGGCTTTGTGCCCCAGTGCGCTAATAGCCGCGCCGGTTAGCGTTGCTATATCAATAATAACCGAGGGGGAGAACTGTTTCGCGTAGCTGATTGAATCGGCCATAAGCATACGCCCCTCTGCATCAGTACTCATGACTTCCACGGTTTTTCCTGCGTGCATAGTAATAATGTCACCCGGACGATAAGCTTTGCCATCAATCGCATTATCGGCGCTTGCCACAATACCAATAATATTTACATTCAACCCTAGTGTGGCAACAGCTTGAATAACGCCCAATACGCAACCTGCGCCCGCCATGTCGTAAATCATATGGCGCATATCCGGGCTGCGTTTTAACGTGATGCCGCCGCTGTCAAATGTGACGCCCTTGCCAATTAGCACTACTGGCGGTGCATCCTCTAAACCATTGGCTGCATAGCGAAGAACAGGCATGGAGGCGGCGAACTGTGAACCTGCGTTTACCGCTAAATAACCATTCATACCTAGCTGCTTTAGCGTGCTTTCATTAAGGATATCGCAGGAAACCGTGCTAAAGGTTTGTGCCAGGTGTTGAGCTTGTTCGGCCAAATAATACGGCGTACATAAGTTGGCCGGCATGTGGGCGAGATCTTTAGCCCAGGTCATCGCGTCATTAAGGGCGGATTCATAGCGGATAGTGTGTGAAGCGAGACGCTTTTGCGCGGTATTAAAATGCTTGGCATCTAATGCAAGAGACAGTGTGCCCCTAATATCAATTGCTTGATTAATTGCTTCATTATTTGCGTTGATGTTGTCATTGAGAGGCTGACTGTTGGAAACCGATCGATTATTCGTTTTATAGCCTTTAAAGTGATAGCCGTGCTTGAAATAGCTTCTAAGTAGCGCACTTAGAAACTGTGAATGGCTCGCAACGACGTTAACAGGGTCACTGCTTGCTGTTTCAGAGGTAGAAAGCGCCATTAACGACAGCTTTTCCAAGGTTACCGACATGCTTTTAAGCTTCTTAAATAATGCATCGAACTGCTGTTCTGCATAGCGAAAAGCTAACGCGTTAGTTTGGTTCACGTCACTGATGCTTTTCGAATTAAACGCGGAGTTTGAATCGCTAGCGTAGCTTGAGCGGTTAACCATGGAGGGGTCATTAGTTTTAGATAAAGTCGAGGCACGGCTAGAGACGTTGGGTGCATCTGACGCTTCAAAAAGCGCAAAATCGACACCATAAAACAGCACACGTTTAACATCAGCTAATTGTTGGCTAATACTGTTTTGTCCGGTTTTTTCAGTGTCTGGGGTGTAACGTTTTTTTAAACGCCTTAAGGCCTTGTACGAATACGTATTCGCCCTTATTTCCTGCAAAACCTTCATCGTCAAAAACCTGCCCAATGTATGCCTTAGCGGGTGTTGAAAAGTGAAAAAGTTGGCTCGCCAACAACGTGGGCGTAGTTAAAATAAGTAAGCAGTCACTATCTTCTAACGTTTCAAATTTATTGCTTTCATTAGCCCAGATTAGGTTTGCTTTTATCACGAAAAGCGCCCTTTTGAGGCTTTGGGGCGAAAGCTTCTCACAGCGAAAATAAACGTGATGGCTGTAAGGCAAAGTACAACAGCTAGCGCGTTGTGTTCGAGTTTTTCATAGAGCGCAAATCGCAGTAATTCTACGCCGCTACTAAAGGGGTTAAACGCGCAAATCTGATACAGCCATTCGCTGGCCTCACGCATTTTCCAAAGCGGGTATAAGGCGCTTGATAGAAAGAACAACGGGAAAATGACAAAGTTCATGACCCCGGCAAAGTTCTCTAGCTGCTTAATATAGTTTGCCAGTAATAATCCTAACGAACCTAAAAACAATGACAGTAGTGCGATAACAGGCAGCGCATAAACGTACCCCAACGCAGATAAGCGTACATCTAGCAATAGCGCAAAAGCAAAGAAGATATATACCTGAATAGCGCTTACCAAGGTGTTGGCTATCAGCTTACTGCCTAGCAGAAAAGGGCGGGGAACCGGGCTTAACAGCAAAACTTTCATGCTGCCCATTTCTCTGTCGTACACCATGGACAGTGAACTTTGCATACTATTAAAAAGTACTATCATGGCGGCAAGCCCAGGTACAATGTACTCTTCGTACAAAATATAACTCTCGTAAGGCTCGGTCATTGAAAGACCCAGGGCCGAACGAAACCCCGCGGCAAAAACAAATAGCCAAAGTAATGGCCGCACCAATGCACTCAACAGGCGTGTGCGCTGCTGCCAGAACTTCAGCATCTCTCTGGTAAGTACGCCCACAAAACAGCGCCAATACATCAGGAGCCTTCCTGCATCAAATGCTGCCAAAGGTGCTCAATATCCTGTTGATGATATTTGGCTAACAAGGCTTCACATTTATCGTGGGCTAACACTCGCCCTTTTGATAAGACTATCAAGTTGTTGTTGTGCTTCACTTCTTCAAATAAATGCGTGGCCCACAGTACACTTACGTTTTGGGAATGAGCGAGTGCTTGTACTACCCGCAAAATAAGATGACGGGATTCTATGTCTAGGCCAACGGTAGGCTCGTCTAGTAGGAGTAAGGATGGCTTGTGAATAAGGCAGCGAGCTAACTCGACCCGACGTCTGTGCCCGCCATTTAAGTTTCGAATTTTTGTGTTGAGCTTGCTCGTAAGGTCGAGTTCGTCGAGCAAACCTTGAATATGCGAAAGCGCGCTAGCGGTGCTTATGCCGTGAAGCGAAGCAAAGTAAGACAAATTTTGTTTTACTGATAAGTCGATATCTAAGGTACTTTGCTGAAATACCACGCCCATTTTCGCCATAATACTTGTGCGAGATTGAGACAGGCTAGCACCATCAAAGGTAATGCTACCTTTTGTGAGTTTTTGCAGGCCCGTAATAAGCGCAAACAAGGTGCTTTTGCCTGCGCCGTTAGGCCCAAGTAGCATAGTCAAGCCTGGCTTTAGGCAAAGGCTTATATTGTCCAGCGCGTTGTGGCTGCCGTACTGATGTGAAACCGCTTGAACCGCTATTTCCATTTAACCGCCACGCCCCAAGGGTATCGCCCCACTTTTACCGTTTGCTCTACGTTTAACGTGTGGGTATTGATGACAGAAACATCACCGCTCACACCGTTAGTGGTCAGCAATAAAGACTGATCTTGATTAAACGCTAATTGCCACACTCGTCGCCCAACCAAAATGTAGTCTTCCACTTCGAAGGTATCGGTATTGATGACCGCTATGCGATTCGCTGGGCCAAGCGCCACGAAGGCGTAGGGCTTATCTTTCATAAGCACAATACCCACTGGCTGAATCTTGTCGCGATAAACGCCCTTAATGGCAAAGGAAAGGGTCTTCACTTTTTGCTTGGTGGCTGTATCGAAAATACTGACGGTGCCACCTATTTCCGAGCTTACCCAAAGGTACTTGTCATCTCTGGTAAAGTGAGCATCTCTGGGTCTTGCATCAACCAAGCTATTTGCAATATTTTCGTGCGTTTTGGTATCTATCCAGTGCACCATGTTAGTGGTTTCTGATGTGACGACCATCATGCTGCCATCGTGACTCACAGCCAGCCCTTCAGGCTCTACGCCTACATCTATCTGAGAAATGACCTGAGCCGTTGGAATGTCGATAACGGTAAGAAGGGCATCGTCTTCATTAGCCGTGTAAATAGTGGTGCCGTTAGGATGTAATGCTATGGTTTCAGGATCTGCACCTGAGGGAAGATCGCCCACTATGGAATGGGTAGACAAATCCATAATTTGAATGCGATCAGCATCAGAGGCACAGATATACGCGTGGGACTGGTCTGCACTTAAAATAAACCCTCGGGGTCGCTCTCCAACCTCGATAGTTTCAACCACATCAAATGTTGTCATATCAATGACAGATAGCGTGTTGTCTTTTTCGTTAGTGACATAGGCTTGAGGAAGTGCAAATGCTTGAGGAAGTGCAAAGGCTGCCATTAAACTGCCAAGCAAGAGTGCAAAGCGATAGCTCATAACTTGTCCTTACAGGTAGTGTGTGTTGCGCCTAATGTGTCCAGTTCGTTGGTTCGGTGCAGAAAGCCTTCAAGGGGCGCATGAGTCACCAGTGCGTCTTCGTGAGCCAGCGCAATAGGCTGACGAAATTGGTGGGTGTAGGGGCGAATAGAAAGAGGGCGGCCTTTATAGGCACCCAGCGTGTAGTCGTCGCTAAGCAAGGTGTTAAGTATTCCCTGCTGCTTTAAATCGCTTCTTTGCTGCGCAGCATTTGCTACGGCCATTACCGCAAGATACGCGGCGAAGTCGACTTCATTCATGTGTCTGTTAAACCCGTCGTTAAAACGGCTTTGAAGCTGACGGGCGCCCCATTGTTCGTGGGTAAAGTGCCAACCTAGTGCTTTTAGGCCGGCAGCGCCTACCACAGGTACGGGATAATAGGTGTTAAAGGGTAGGCTATACGCGAATTGTGCCGCGCTATCGGCGGTAAAAACAGCCAGATAGGTTTCTGTTGTTCGCGTAAATTGAGGAATTTCAGCAAAGGCAGCCCTGCGTAAATCAAAACTGTCCTGCCACTGTTTAGTTTCAACAAGTGAAAGCTTAAATTTTTTAGCGCTGCGTTTGAACGCGGCTAGGTATGCAGCATCGTCAGCGGTTTTTCCGTAAACTGCGAATATCTCGCCAATACGCTTAGTGCGAAACCATTGGGCTAGCGCGTCGGCTTTCATCTGATAGCTGGGGATTGTATGAAACAAGGGCAGGCGACATGAATTTTGCCTCAGTAGATCATCGCTATTAGCTACGTTAAAAAATACGGCATTAGGAAGCGTGCTTTGAATAGTGGCAATCAACTGCTCAATTGAGGCAGCCTTTACCTCATCGCTGCTTTGAATATCCAGTAGAACAACAGGTGCAATGCTGCCTTGCTGATTGCTGCTTTTTGCTTTGTGATTTGTGTTAGCACCTGAAGCAGGGTGCTGGCGAGTTTTAGCTAAAGAAGCTTGCAGTTCGCCGATAGAAGGCACACTGATTTCAGTTAACTCAAACTGATAACCAAGAAATTTTCCCGTGATATTGGCATCCTTTATCGCCACACTTGCGCCAGCTGTCCCCTCATTGCTGGGGGACTTTAAATAGTCTGGTGTGCCTGGTGGAGATGTGCCCGCAACTTTTATGTAAATGACCGGAATAGTGGCAAAAGAGGCCTGTAGTGCAGCTTGTTGAGACTGTGAAGCTTGTACTTCATTAAACGCGAGCGCGCTGTTAAAAAACGACAACAGAACGCAACAAATAAGTGAAGCTACACATTTTTGATAGCGCTTACCGGTTAATCGCCTTTCAACCGTGTTTTTTACACCCTTTGCCATATACCACCCCGAGCTCAGCTGCATGCTTTTGCTGATATCTGTTTGTCTGACATAAGGGTATATGGCAATTTTCCCGAAGAACATCCTCCTAAAGGAGGAATGCTATGGCGCTAAAGTAGCATTAGTAAAATCACGCTAACCCCTTAGTATGCTTAAGAAGTTCGATTGAATAAGTGGGTAAGCTGTGCAGTTAGTTAAACCTTTTCGAGTTATTTTCATTTTACTCTGCCTGATAACGGGTTCTGCGCTTTCTGCCTTCGGGGAAGCAAGATCGTTAGACGATATTAAAGACAGCGGTTTAATTAGAATTGCGGTGTACACCGACTATCCTCCATTTTCATTTATTGAAAACGATAGCCCCACAGGTATTGATATTGATATCGCCCGTGAAATCGCGAGCGCCCTTGATGTTGAGCTAGAACTGATATGGATGACACCAGGTGAAACGACAGAAGACGATTTCAGAAATTACCTATGGAAGGGCCATATTATCCACCGCATTAAGGCTGATGTGATGATGCGCGCGCCTTACGACCCCAGTTTTTCTCAAAAACGTGACGATGTGGGCTTGTTGGTTAATGAGCTCGTTCATATGTTTGCCCCCTATCAGCGTGAAAGCTGGCAAATCATTCACAACACGCAAACCTTGCCCGAAGTGGAAACCATGGGCATGTTTCAGTATCACACGATTGGTGCGGAAATAGACAGCATTCCCCACTTTTACCTAACGTCAGCGTTTGGCGGCCGATTGCGAGAAAAAACATCGCACTATGGCTCAAACGCAGAAGCGTTTGACGCGATGAAAGCGGGAACCGTCGAAGCGGTAATGGGATTGCGCTCGCAAATATCCTACCTCAGTCAGTTTGTTGATAACGAGCAATATCGCCTTGCAAGCAACGCGTTTCCGCTTATTGGAAAGCAAAAGTGGGATATAGGACTTGCTGTTCATACTAATTATCGCGCGCTAGGCTATGAAATTGGTGATGTAATTACGCGAATGGTGGTAGAGGGCGATATGCAGCGGCTATTTGAGAAATACAAAACCATTTATGAGATGCCGCCCTATTTTGCGGGGAATGAAAGTTCAGAATAAGATAATTCAGTATAAAGGCATCTGACCAATAGCGATCAGAACAATGGCACTTTAAGCAATAGCACTCTGGTTAACAGGCTTCGAATTACAGCTTTTCGAACAATAGTATGTTAACCGGTAGCACTTTAGGCAATACTTCTATGGCCAACTGCCTTCTTACCTCTAGCGCCGTTATCAAAAACGTATTACTTTAAAAAACATGAAAGCGTAAAAGCGTTAAACGAAAGGGAAAATAGCCCTTCATTCCTCCTCCTAAAGGAGGAGTCAAATCACTCCGCTGTTGCATAGGCATCGACATCCCCCCTAGCTATGCTAATCCTAACGAATAGTCTGAAACAGACCATTTATGGCCTACATGCAACTAGGAACCGTTATGAATAATAATATGCCAATTAAAAAACTTGCCCTATCAATGTTGATTTGTGCAAGTGCGTTAACTCCTGTCCATGCTGTTGTCACCGACAAAGATATTCAAAATGACCACAATACTACTGACGATATAGTGACGTATGGAATGGGCTTAAAAGCTCAGCGCTATAGCCCGTTAACCGCTATTAACCGCGATACCGTAGAAGAGGTGCGTCCTGTATGGGCCTTTTCGTTAGGCGGTGAGAAGCAGCGGGGGCAAGAGTCCCAGCCCATGGTCAAAGATGGCGTGATGTATGTAACCGGATCTTACTCTCGTGTGTGGGCCATCGATGCGAGAACTGGTGAAGAGCTATGGCAATATGAGGCGCGTTTGCCAGACGGCATTATGCCTTGCTGTGACGTTATAAACCGTGGCGTTGCGCTTTACGATAATCTGGTCATATTCGGCACCTTGGATGCCAAGTTAGTAGCACTTGATAAAGACACGGGTAAAACTGTTTGGAAGAAAAAAGTTGAAGACTACCGAGCGGGCTACGCCATTACTGCGGCGCCTATTGTTGTTGACGGAAAAGTCATTACAGGCATCTCCGGTGGTGAGTTCGGTATCGTCGGTAAAGTGTATGCTTACGACGCGAAGTCTGGCAAACAGCTGTGGGTTAGACCTACCGTTGAAGGGCACATGGGTTATCTATGGAAAGACGGTAAGAAAACCGAGAATGGTATTTCAGGTGGCGCGCCAGGTAAAACATGGCCTGCTGATTTATGGAAAACCGGTGGTGCAGCAACGTGGCTAGGCGGCACTTACGATTCGGACACTGGTTTACTTTCTTTGGAACAGGTAACCCTGCACCGTGGAACTCTCACCTACGCCCTGGCGATAACTACTTCTCGTCGTCACGCTTAGCTATCGACCCTAATACAGGGAAGATTGTGTGGCACTTCCAAACTACGCCACACGATGGCTGGGACTTCGATGGTGTAAACGAGCTTATCTCGTTTGATTACCAAGAAAACGGCAAGACAGTGAAAGCGGCAGCAACCGCCGACAGAAACGGCTTTTTCTACGTCCTTAACCGCGAGAACGGTGATTTTATTCGCGGCTTTCCATTTGTCGACGAGCTAAACTGGGCAAAGGGACTCGATGAAAAAGGGCGACCCATTTACGTTGACGCTAACCGCCCAGGAAGCCCTGCACAATCTGCTGATGGCAAACAGGGGGAGCAAGTTGTAGCGCGCCCTGCATTTTTAGGGGGAAAAAACTGGATGCCAATGGCCTACTCTAAGGACACAGAGCTGTTTTATGTGCCTTCAAATGAATGGGAGATGGATATTTGGAATGAGCCTACCGCTTACAAAAAAGGGGCAGCGTACCTAGGCGCGGGTTTCACCATTAAATCAGTGGATGAAGATTTTATTGGTGTACTTAAAGCGATTGACCCTAAAACAGGTAAAACGGTGTGGCGCTATAACAACTTCTCTCCACTATGGGGCGGTGTGTTAACCACAGGCGGTGGCTTAGTGTGGACTGGCAACCCTGAAGGTTATCTTATGGCTTTTGACGACAAAACCGGCGAAATGGTTTACAAGTTCCAAACTGGCTCAGGTATTGTTGGCTCTCCAGTGACATGGGAAATGGATGGTGAGCAGTACATCTCTGTACTATCTGGATGGGGCGGCGCAGTGCCATTATGGGGCGGTGAAGTTGCAAAACGCGTTAAGCACTTCAACCAAGGCGGCACCGTGTGGACGTTTAAATTGCCCAAGCGCTATCAGCAGGTGGCAAAAAACTAACCTTAGCTGAGCAGTATATAGTGATTAATACATGGCCTGCGCCAACGTGCGCTGGCCATTTTATTCATCACCTTTTCATTCATCTGTTGGCAAGGTAAGTCTTCATCATTTTTATGAGCGTTATTTCGACTCTAACTTTAGTATTAATGTTGAAGCAGCAAGAGTAAGCCAGGCGTTTCCAGGGACTATCATTGTGGCCTCCTACCAAAGGAGGAGCCTTTCAAAACCAAAGTAGAGTTACCCCTTATTTCCTCGTACGTATACTTAATTCATAGTCTTTTGAGGATGTATGAATTATGAAAACAAAAATATCGATGTTGTTTGCTGCACTCGTGGTAACGGGCTTGTCTGGCCACGTGCTTGCACACGGAAATGTTATCCCTCAAGGAGCAGATAGCTCAGAAATGCCGCCAATCACCGATGGCGATGAGTCTGAAAATGGCTGGGTGTTTGAAAACCCCTACCGAAGCCTAGACGACGACACCAAAACAAAAGTTATCAAATTTGGTGAATCAGCTTATGCAAATAACTGTGCAGGTTGTCACGGCTTGCACGCGCAGTCTGGCGGAATAAACCCAGACCTTCGTGAACTTGATCCTGAAAGCTTTGAAGACGACGAATGGTTCGTTGAGCGCTTGCGCTTCGGTTCGGCGAAAGGCATGCCTGCACTTGGCGGTATTCCTGAAGGTCAAACCGATCCTATCTTAGATCAAGAGACACTTTGGGCTATTAAAACCTACGTTGAAGCACGCCGTGTTGTGGCCATTGAAGAGGGTGAGATAGAAGCAGATTAAGGCGGCGTCTGTTACGCTTTTTCGCCGAGTTAACGTCAAGTTGCCCGGCGCTTTTCGTTTCTAAGCTATGTGGCAACGGGTTCACCGCAGCTGTTTGTTAACCTTTTAGCCCCGCAGTACGTCTAGCGAAGATGCGTCTTTTTTAAACTAACTGTAATTTACTCAGTACCCCAAAGGCGAGGGCGGTAATCGGTAAAGACGCCAATGTGCTGACTGCGATAATACTTGCCGCTAAGCGGTAATCACCACCTAAGTTCCTCACCATGACATAGCTTGCCGCAGCGGTTGGTGAGATGGCTAATAAAAGAACAATGCCAAGCTCCATCCCTTTAAAACCAAAAGCATAGGCAATAGAAACTAACACCGTAGGATAAATGACGCATTTGCTCGTGGTGCTCAATACAATATTAAACCAGTCACTGGAAAATGAGCGAAACTGCAATGACGCGCCGGTACAAATGAGAGCAAGGGGCAGGGTAAGCTGCGCAAAATACTCACCGGTTTTAACAATCATTTCGGGAAGCTGCCATTCAAAATAGGAAAAGGGCAGGGCAGCAGCAATGGAGATAATTAATGGGTTCTTTGCCATACCCGATACTTGTCCGAGCAATGAGCGTGACGTACCTTGGTAAAAATTAAGGACAAAGACTGACAATACGTTAAATAATATGGTGATACATCCCATATAGACCGAGGCTACAGCGAGGCCCTCTTGTCCGTAGGTATTGGCGCAATACGCAAGACCTATAATGCCCATATTAGCCCTAAAGCCTCCCTGAACCACAACGCCTCGTGCTTTATAGGGCTGAACCGCTACATGGGAAGTTATCATTAAGACAATAAACACAAGTAGTGTACCTATTACCCCTACACCAATAAGGGTTGGGTTGGCGGCCTTGGAAAAGTCTGCCCTCGCGATAGACAAAAATAGCAAGGCCGGTAAGGCGACGTTAAAGACAAGCTTTGAGCCTGCTTCAATAAAACCTTCATTGAGCCATTTAATTCTAAAAAAAAGCCACCCCATTAACAGCAAAATAAGGACAGGAATAAGCGTAGTGGTGACAAAGCTGAGCATAAAAAGAACCAGGCCTTTTATTGTTTTCAAAATGAATGATCTGGGGCTGAACTGAAGTGCAGCGCGTGATAACACAGTATGCCAACGTTCTTCTTTGATGCATAAGACAAATTTCAAGATACGATAAGAAAAATGCGCAGTGACCCGCATCTTGTGATTTATAAGTATTCACAAACGTGTTTAATAAGCGTAAGTTAATATTTATTCAGAGTTAGATTTGCTGTTATTGAGAATCGTCCTGCAAATTACCCCGACATTAGAAAGAATAGATATATGAGAGCTTTTCTTTTCTTCGCTGGTTTTGTTGTTATTAGCATCCTATTGTGCAAACTTGCGCATGCGAAAAGCATAGACCCTTCAGGAGGGATGCAGCTAGTTAATGACGAGCTGTGGATGTTGCAGGAAAGTGGCAGTGCACTCACTGCCGAAGAGGTTATGGCTAAATATGAAGGCCGGTTGCTCACTAAAAACACCGCAGGGCAAGTGAGTTATGGGTTTACGAACAACACTATATGGGGTGTTTTGCCTGTTGATATCAATACCTACGGTGAACCCGTAACAAGCGATCCCCATAATCTATCAGAAAGTTTTCCTTTCTTGCCTTTAGTCATAGAAATAGACAACGCTTGGTTGGACGATATTGACGTGTATTTCTTTGAAAACGGCGAAAGAAAGCATCACGTTACATTGGGCGATAACCAAATACACAGCGCGCGGGCCGAGCGCGCTAGAATGCCTTCCGTTTTTTATCTATTTACCCAGCAACAAACTATCGTTGTTTTCAGGTTCTCATCTCAAGACCCCATGACCATTCCGGTTTATCTAGGCCAGCCTGTAATCGCCAACGACAAGTCTACTGAAAACGCCTATTTCTATGGTGCGCTTTATGGTTCATTGGTTATTCTTTTGGTTTACAACTTGGTTTTATATAGCTACCTAAAAGAGCGAAGGTATTTACTATATTCCTTGTACCTTCTTTCTTTTCTGGCTTTTAATTTCACCTATACGGGGCACGGTTTTTGGTGGGTATGGTCTGACTCTGTATTCCTTCAGCAGTGGCTTATGCCCACGCTAATGTTCTTTTACCTTTTTAGCGCCGTACGGTTCACCATTGAGTTTCTCAACACTCAACTTTACTTACCTAAGCTTTACCGAAACAGGAAGTACATTTACGGAGGGTTAGGGGCGCTGGCAGTATTGATTGTTTTAGTCGGTAGTCGCTCTTTCGCTGTTATGTCACAACTTGTTGTGCTAACTACAATTTCACTTTGGATGTTAGCTATCGGTATTTTTGCTTACAGAAATGGCGATACACTGGCTAAGTTTTTTCTGCCTGCGGTACTCTGTGGAACTGGGGGCGCGACGGTATCAAGTCTCGCTACGTGGGGACTAGTGAGCTATTCGAAATGGGCATTTCGCGGTATCGAAATTGGTATGGTTTTAGAAATGTCTTTGCTGTCGATTTCTCTGGCCTTCAATTACAAGCAAGTACAACAGGCACGCTTGAGTGCCGAACGAGATGCGCGATTAGACCCGCTCACCTCGCTTTATAACCGACGGGCATTTGAAGATTTGGTCTATCCCATTTGGGAATTAGGAAAGCGCAGTAATAAACACATGTCGGTTTTACTTATCGATTTAGACTGGTTTAAGCGTATCAACGACAAATTTGGCCACGATATGGGCGATAAAGTGCTGCAAAACGTGGCTAAAGAAATAAAGGGCCAAGTGAGAGGGTCGGACATAACCTTTCGCTGGGGCGGTGAAGAATTTTTGGTGTTTTTACCCAATACCCGAGCTAATTACGCCAAGCAAATTGCAGAGAACTTAAGGCTACACCTATTTAGCCATGATATTAATAAGTTGGTTAGGGTGACAGTGAGTATTGGCGTTTCTGGCTCGTACCCGGGAGAAGATGATCTGAACGTTTTGATAAAAGAGGCTGATCAAGCGCTCTACTTAGCCAAAGCCCAAGGGCGAAATAAGGTTGTGCTTTGGAATGAGAGGAAAGAGTAATCGCTGATTTATAAAAACAGAAATCTCACGTATTATTCTGTTTTCTTTTTTTCTAGGTAAGTCTCTCATGTACAAAGATTTTCAAGCAGAGTTGGCGTGGGCCAGCCTGCATATGCCGCGCACTCGCCACGCTATCGCTTCTTTACCTGACCTGTCTAACGTAAAACTTGCTTGTAACATGCACCTAGACTTAAAGATGGCGCCTTTAGTTGAAGGGCTGCTGTCACGTGGCTGCGATATATTCCTTACTACCTGCAACCCTACTACAGTACAAGATGACGTTGTGTCTTACCTTGTAGATAAAGGCGCAACAGCTCATGCGTGGCGTGATATGAGTGACGCTGACTGGTCTGAATCATTCGATAAAGCACTGGCGTGGCAGCCTACCCATTTATGTGAAATGGGCGCGGACCTCACTACCCGACTGCATGAAAATATCAAAGCCAATAAGCCAGTTCCAAGCATAGTATCGGGCTTGGAGGCAACGGGATCAGGCATTAACCGACTAAACGGTATGGCGCCCAATTACCCCATCTTTAACTGGGACGATTTGCCTGTAAAAGAAGGCCTTCACAATCGCCACATGGTGGGTTTAAGCGCATGGCAAACCTTTTTCCAAACCACCCATTTAACGCTGCACGAAAAGCTGGTTGTCGTAATTGGTTATGGTTTAGTTGGGCAGGGCGTGGCGGCATCGGCCAAAGCTTTCGGGGCACAGGTTCAAGTAGCGGAACTTGACCCTGCAAGAGCGCTTCAGGCGAAATACGACGGTTGGCCAGTGGTTGGTTTAGACGAGGCTGCTAGCCAAGCTGATGTTATTGCCACAGCAACAGGTGCCTACGGCGTAGTAAATTCGAAACACCTGGACAGCATGAAAGACGGGGCGTTTATTTTAAACGTAGGTCATGTAGCGCAAGAAATCGATGTGCCGTACCTTAAAAACAACGCGTCCCACAGCGAGCCAATGCCTTATGTAAATGCTTATAAACTGGGTGATAAAACGCTTTATTTGCTGGCTGATGGTTCTATGTTTAACTTAACCGCGGGCTATGGCGACAGCATCAATGCGTTTGACGTGACGTTAGCGGTTATGGCTGCTGGTATAGGCTTTATCGTCAATGAAGGTGCGAAGAGTGAAAAGGGCCTTTATTTACTGCCTGAAAAGGCATGGAAAGGCGCGCTTTAAAGTTCAAGCTGTGAGGCGTGTAATCTAATTAATACGCAAGAACTAAACGAATTGTCGGGGGAGCGACTGCTATCTCGACATTATTTTTGAGTGTTGTAAAGTGAGCCCGTTTTAAAATTTCAGACCTAAGGCGGGCTTTGATGAACACAGTTATCGGCACAAAGACAGCACAACAAGCACTAGATAGTCTTGTCGACATGACAGGCGACCTAACACCCATCACTCTTGCTGAGTATCAGGCCCGAATTGCCAAAGCACAGCATTACATGCAACAGCATGACATAGGCGCGCTTTACTTAAACGCGGGCACTAACTTAGCGTATTTTACAGGCATGCAGTGGTACGCCAGTGAGCGTTTAGTGGGGGCGCTTCTACCCGCAGAGGGGAACGTTGTTTACCTAGCTCCTGCGTTTGAAATTGACTCTTTGAACGAACGCAAAGTAGTGGAAGGGGAAATTATCGGTTGGCAAGAGCACGAAAGCCCTTACGCACTTGCCATGTCTATTCTGAATACCGTCAATACGGCGGGTGGCATAAAATTAGGCGTTGATGAATCTACCCAATTTTTTATTGTTGATGGGTTTACCAAGGTGCTGAATGAACCTTGGCAAATTGTGAATGGTTCAGAGGTTACCGCGCATTGCCGCATGCACAAGTCAGAAAATGAGCTTGCGCTAATTCAGCGGGCCATGGACATGACCCTTGCTGTGCACAAAGCCACTGCCAGTATGCTTTATGAAGGTATTACCACCACAGAAGTTGAAGCATTTATTAACGATGCGCATAAGAAAGTGGGGGCCAGCGGTAACTATTTTTGCATTGTGCTGTTTGGTAAAGCAACCTCGTTTCCCCACGGCGTTAAAGACCCGCAAGTATTAAAGAAAAACGACTTAGTATTGATTGATACTGGCTGTAAAGTACATGGCTACCTCTCTGATATCACTCGAACCTATTGTTTCGGTGAGCCGACAGATAAACAGCGTGCACTATGGGAAAGCGAAAAGCGCGCTCAGCTTGCGGCATTTAACGCTGCAAAGGTCGGTGTACCTTGTGGTGACGTGGATAAAGCCGCCCGAGATAGCTTAGCGAAAGACGGCTTAGGGCCAGATTATAATTTACCGGGTTTGCCCCATCGAACAGGGCATGGCATTGGTATGGATATTCACGAATGGCCGTATTTGCTTAAAGACAATCCTCATCCGTTAGCACCTGGCATGTGTTTTAGTAACGAGCCTATGATAGTGGTGCCAAACGAGTTCGGTATTCGCTTAGAAGACCACTTCTATATGACCGACGAGGGCCCAGTATGGTTTACTGAGCCTAGTGAATCTATCGACTCTTTGTAAGTAAACTAAATTAAAGCTGCTCTTTATTACGAAGAGCAGCTGTAGTGTGCAACACCGCCAGCACTGAAAAATTCAAGTGGGCGCAGTTGGTAATACTTGTTCTCTACCTCTTCTGATTGCTCATCATAAGGCGCGGTGAGGATGTTCTGAAGTTCGTGTATTTGAGTAAAGTCACCTTTCTCTGCGGCTTTATAAGCAGGTACGATAAGCCATTCACGCCATGTGAATTTAGGGTTTGCTTGCTGCATGTTCTCTGCAATAGTAGCAATAGCGTTTGTTTGATTGCCTTGTGCTTCTGCGTCCTTTTCAATCCGCTCACGCCAGCTTTGCAACCAAGCCTCCCATTCTGTCATTACCTCTGCTTTCGGCGGGTAGTAAAAGCTCTTGGTTAAACCTGACATATCGCGAGGTATCGACGATAGCTCTCTAAAAAACAGAGTGTAGTCGACGCCAGTGCGCAGCATTAACTGCAGAAGTTTGATCAGCAAATCATGATCATAGGCTTCTAGGCCGAGCTTCGCTGCCCACATGCGCTCCATCGCCCGTTCCATCACGCCGGAAAAGCCATCATTAATAGCGTTAAGCTGTGATAGCTGAGCACTGTTCTCTTCAAGTAAAGTCATCAGTGAGCGACAGAACATATCAAAGTTCTTTTGCGCCGCTATCGGCTGGTTTAAAAACGAGAAGTGGCGGCCGCCGCCTGTCCATGGTTGATAGTCTGCTTCAAAAAATTCACAAAAACCAAATGGCCCGTAATCTAGCGTAAACCCTCCGGCTGCGCAGTTATCGCTATTAAAATTGCCCTGGCAATAACCCACGCGCACCCACTGTGAGACAAGGTTGGTTAATCGGTCTCGAAATAGCTCAGCAAGCCTAATCACTTGCTCTTCTAGCGGAGCAGTTGTATCAATTTCTTTCGCGTACTCTCGCTCGATAAGGTGCATCACGATGGCTTTTAATTCGTCTCGTGCATGTTCATGTTCATCACAGCGAGCACGTCGTGCAAAAAGCTCAATTTGCCCGACGCGTAAAAATGACGGTGCAACGCGGGTGGAGATTGCCGTTATGTTTTCGACCATTACTTCCGGTTCATAGGAGTGAGAGCCTTCGCGATACCACGGGCGGTCTACCGTGTTTGATTCAGACATAAACAAGCTCAGCGAGCGTGATGTGGGGATTCCCAAGGCGTGCATGTGCTCTTGCACTAAAAATTCACGCACGCTAGAGCGCAATACGGCGCGACCGTCTGCGCCGCGACAATAAGGCGTGCGTCCCGCACCTTTTAACTGCATCTCCCAACGCTTGCCGTTGAAGACCCCTTCCACGATAGAGATTGCTCGGCCGTCACCATAGCCATTACCCGTCCCAAACGGGCACTGCTGCGTGTACTCAGTACCGTAAATTGAAAGTGCGTAGCCGGTTGCCCAGCCGAATGGTTTCATAGGTGCAGGTACTGCTGACATATCCCCTGAAAAGAGCTGCGTGAACGCTTTAGATGTTGCCAAACTGTCGTCTAACCCTAATTCGGCAAACAGGGTCTCGCTGTGAGCGATGTATTTAGTCGACGTTAATGGGGTCGGAGTAACCGGCACATAGTGACCAGAGAAAACTTGACGAGGGTTGTGGTCGTTACCGTCGCTAGTTGATTGGGGATCGGGCGTAAGCGTGTCAAGCAATGAGTAATCTACATGCTTTGCGAATTCATCTAGCGTTTCAATTCGTTCTGTCACTTCCTCACCTTTTTCATGTTCATGGCAACGCTTTATGTCATCTGTTTGACAGGCTGTTGACTGCGAAAAGCACATCAATGGCGAGCCTTATTCAACGTCCAGCATTGAAGCTTGTTTAATGTACACATTGTTTGACTAAGAACAAACAATACGGCTTTTAGACATTGTACTCTTATCTATACTTTTATGAAGGTACGCTGCATAGGTTTAATGCGCAGCATTAATCTGAACGTCGGGGCCTCAACGTGTCGACATTGCCCGGTCTACTCTCGTTAACCTTCGGGAATGATAACGGTGGGCGTACTTGCCTTTAGCTAACGATAGCCGATATACAACGTAAAAAGGAAAGCCAATGGATAGCGTCTTACTGCTGGGCAATATTATTGGTGGGCTAGGGCTGTTCTTACTTGCAATCGGCATGATGACGGACGGGCTAAAGTTAGCTGCGGGCAACGCCTTACGTACATTGCTTGCCACGTGGAGTAAAACGCCATTTAGAGGTGTGGTGTCTGGTGCCGCGATGACTGCTTTAGTGCAATCTTCAAGTGCGGTAACTGTGGCCTCTCTAGGGTTTGTTAACGCAGGTTTACTGAGTATGCGGCATGCATTGGGTATTGTGTATGGTGCAAATATCGGTACGACCATGACAGGGTGGCTTGTTGCCCTCGTTGGTTTCAAGTTAAATATTCAAGCCGTCGCGTTGCCTATGATTGGCGTAGGCATGCTTTTAAAGCTGCTTAAACCGAATACTCGGCTAGCCTCTTTAGGTATAGCAATTGCGGGTTTTGGTCTGTTTTTTGTAGGCATAGACAGTTTGAAAACTGCCTTTGAAGGAATAGTAAGTACCTTCGACTTTAGTCAATTTAAAGCCTCTGGCGTTGAAGGTTTTCTTGTGTACCTGGCCATTGGTTTTGTAATGACAGTACTTACGCAGTCATCCAGTGCGTCTATTGCATTGACCATTACTGCGGCAACGTCTGGCATAGTGGGTATTTATGCTGCGGGTGCAATGGTCATTGGTGCCAATATTGGCACCACATCTACGGCTATATTCGCATCAATAGGCGCGACATCAAGTGCTAAACGGGTGGCCGCTGCGCAAGTTGTGTTTAACGTCCTTACTGCCCTTGTGGCTGCATTGCTCTTGCCACTCTTGTTTGGTTTTATTCATTGGTTGACCGCGCTAATCGAGATTGAAGCTAATCCAGGCATTACCCTTGCCATTTTTCATACCTTATTCAATGTGTTGGGCGTTGCGATTGTTTTTCCTATGAACGACAGGCTAGCAAGCTTTCTTGAAAGACGTTTTGTGTCGCTAGAAGAGGAGGCCTCCAAACCTAAGCACCTAGATAAAAATATCGCTCAGACGCCGGATTTGGCAGTAAACGCACTTATTCTTGAACTGTTGTCAATTTCGGATCGCTTTTTAAACGTTTACCCCAAATTACTTTCCGTGAAAGTTAGCGAAGTGACCGCAGTGGAAAACGACATTAGTGTTGTGGAAAAGCTATGTCAGCACGTGTCGCAATTTATCGTAGGCGTTGAGCGAGCGGCGCTAAGCGAAGAAACCACACACGCATTATCGTTGCTTATGCGTGTTGAGCACTATGTTTATTCCATCGCGCAAAAATCCTCAGCAATATTAACGTTGAGCAAACGAAGAGAAAATCTTGGAAGACCAGAATTAGAAGGACAATTACTGAATCATTTATCAGTTACCACTGAGTTTATGAGAATGGTTCGTTGGAGACAGTTTGATAGTAGTGACGCGTTAAATTTGCAGTTTGATTTACTAGAAAAAGAGCATCATAAACTCAAGTCAGCTTTGGTGATGGGGGCGACACAAGGTGATATTGCGATTGTGCAAATGACTGATGCAACGGAGTGTATGGAATACCTTTTACAGATAGCTCAAATGTGGGTCAAAGTATTTAATCGAATTCAACAGGTAGAGGACAGCATAACAACAGCAAATGTAATTCAAGTCGATAATCAAACGCATTCTTAGCATGATGAAAGGAGCCTGATATGGCAACACTAACTTTTTTAGGCGCGGTGGAGGGGGTGACAGGATCTATGCACCTACTAAAAACTGAGCATAGTACTTTGCTTTTAGATTGCGGTCTGTACCAAGGTAGGCGAGATGAAGAAGCTAAAAATCACAAGCCTCTACCTATCGATGTGAGTCAAATTGACGCTGTTATTCTATCCCATGCACACCTAGATCATTCTGGCCGTTTACCTATTTTGTTACGAGAAGGGTATTGCGGGCCTATTTACATGACACGGCCGACCGTTGAGCTAATAGAAGTGCTGTTAAAGGATGCGGCTTCTTTACAAGAGCGCGACGCGGAATGGGAAAATAAACGCCGCCAGCGCTCGGGTAAACCGCTCATCGAACCTTTGTACCGGCAAGAAGAAGTGGACGGCGTTATGAAGCAGTGTAAATCGACTCGCTATCATACCAAACGTAAAATCACGCAAGACGTTGAAATAAATTTTGCCGATGCGGGGCATATTCTGGGTTCAGCGATAGTGGAAATATTTATCACTGAAAATGGGCAGAGTAAAAAGTTGGTCTTTTCTGGTGACCTTGGAAATTCACAGGCTGCATTACTTCGCGACCCAGATATCGTTACTGAAGCCGATGTTGTACTTCTTGAATCTACCTATGGTGACCGCAATCACCGTTCAATGGAAGAGACGCTCGATGAGTTTGAACAGGTTATTCTTGAAGCCAGTGAGAATGGCGGCAACATTCTTATTCCATCATTTGCAGTAGGGCGTACCCAAGAGATAATTTTTCGCCTGGGCGAGCTGTATCAGCAGGGCAAACTTACCCATCAAAAAGTGTATTTAGACAGCCCTATGGCCATTGCAGTTACGGAGATTTACCATCGCTATCAAGATGTGTATAACGAAGAGGACTTCGACGCTATTGAAGAAAGTGCCGAGCGAGCACACAGCCACAACCAAAGCTTACACTCCTTGTTGCCTATTTTGAGTTATACCACCTCTACAGAAGAATCGATTGCGCTTAATAAAGTGGTGAGTGGCGCAATAATTATCGCCGGCAGCGGTATGTGTAACGGCGGGCGTATTCGCCACCACTTAAAACAAAACCTGTGGCGCAAGCAATCTCATGTGATTTTTGTTGGCTTTCAGGCCATGGGCACGCCGGGGCGAAAAATGGTAGATGGCGCAACGCGTATCAAAATGGCCGGAGAGGATATTGCTATTCGCGCGCAAATCCATACCTTAGGTGGGTTTTCTGCCCATGCCAGTCAATCTCAGCTTATCAATTGGCTATCGCATTTCGAAAAAACACCGAAGATATACTTGGTGCATGGTGAAGAGGGCGCTAAACAAGCCTTGTGTAGCGCCATTAAAGAAAAGGGATGGGAAGCAACAATACCTCATTTGAACGAAACATTATCGTTCTAAACCTTTGTTGTAGGTTAAGGCTCAACGCTTACTGCTTGGGTCTTAACGCAAGCTGACCGTTCTCTACGCTCAACTGCAATGGCACCGCTGACAATAAGCTAACGGCTTTATTGGTAGAATCTAATCGGTAAACTGGGTTAGTCGACAAGTACCCATTAATAAGCTGCATAAACTCGCCGCTCACCGGGGCTAGGTTACCTTTAAAGCCGCCCGCATCAATGGTGCTGTCAAGCAGCGATAGCGAGCGCACAAAAATCGCCTTTTCTTCGCTATCGTAATAAGGCGTACCTTCTAAAGACAGACTGACTTTAGCCGGATAGTTCAAACCAAACGCGCTCACGCGAGCTGTAGCAATAGCGCCTAACTGCACCACGTCTCTGCCATCTGGGCCTATGGTTGCGGTCATATCCTCAACATCTAAAAACAAAGGTATACCGGCAAGTGATGTCTTTTTTTGTAATGTACTTATCTGGCTATCAGCTATCAAGCACTTGCTCTAGTTCAGCATTAGATACGGTATAAACCGATAGTTGAGAAAGGGTGGCGCAGCCAGCAATAGTTAGAGCAAAGGCTAAAGAAATTAGACGTAGCATAAAAATTATCTCTTTTAATGAAGTAATGCTGATTTACACAACGCTAGCGATAAGTGTTGACGCTGTAACAACTAAGTAGCTCTCATTGTAAGGGCTGAGACGGGATATGCACAACGAAATCGTTAAAGCGCTGAGGCAACGCCGTATTTAGACTAGCTAGACCTCTTTTTGCTCTGGATATTGCTATCAAAGAAATGCATACCCTGACATTACTAATATTAAGGTCGCTTGAAGAAAAATGCGCCAATCAAAGGCATAGACATCTCGCCATTTATATCTCAACGTGGGCATTTTGTCGCAATCTACTTGATTATTTGACAGCAAGGGTTTTATATTTGCACTCTTCGTTGGGGAGTAGCCTGTTTCCGTTTCTGATGGAAAAGTTTGTATCAACATAATTGGTCACATTACCATGGTACAAACACCTCTTGGTTGGCGAGACCATCGATAATTCCATGCCGAAAGGTCAGGCGTGTGGTTTTATCGTGGACTCAATTAGCCTGGCCGGAGTTTCAAAACTATGAGTATCTTCGCTCTCATCTTGCTAGCCTTTGCCATGTCTACGGATGCGTTTGCCGCGGCAATCGGTAAAGGTGTGAAAATCAACCGCCCTCGTTTAAGCTTTGCCCTTAAAATTGGCCTTTTGTTCGGAACGATAGAAGCAATTACACCATTAATAGGCTGGCTGATTGGTCGCGCGGCGTCTTCTTATGTTGAGGCGTGGGACCATTGGATTGCGTTAATTATTCTTTCTGGATTGGGCGTCTATATGCTACTTGAGAGCTTCCAACCCGCAGAAGAAGAGTCAACGTCTCAACAACAATCCTTTATTTTGCTATGTATTACTGCCCTAGGCACCAGCATAGACGCCATGGCGGTGGGGGCGAGTCTTGCGTTAATTGATGTGAACATTGCGATAGCCTCAGCGTTAATTGGCGTTGCGACGTTTTCGATGGTTACCATGGGAATTATGCTGGGCAGCGCTTTAGGCACACTGATTGGCAAACGAGCAGAGGCATTTGGTGGAATTGTGCTTGTTTCGGTAGGTTTTTGGATCTTCGCAAGCCACACACTTTAGTTTTCTATAGACGCAACTGCCCTGCCGTAGCGCAGTTGCGTCATTAGTTTCCAGCAACGGCGTAAAAAGACGCCGCATCCAATATTTCGTTATTCCTATTCCCTTTCTATGAACGTTTAAAGCGTTTGTTATAAAAACTTTTGCCATAACGCCTTCAACAAAGCAGTATAAGAAGTTCTTCTTATTAAAAATAAAAAACACAACAAGGCACTTTCTATGGTTTCACAGAGACTGGTTTCTCGGAAATTGGTGGCGGCTTTTGCTATCTGCGTAAGCGCACTTTCTAGTTTCTCGCATTCTGCATTCGCACTTGAAGATACGGTTAGCCCTGAACTTTTCGACAAAATGGAGTATCGCTTCATTGGACCTTATCGCGGCGGGCGCTCGGTGGCGGTCACTGGGGTTGAAGGTAATACCAACCTTTATTTTATGGGCACCGCTGGTGGCGGTGTGTGGAAAACCGAAAACGCGGGTTTATCGTGGAAAGCTATATCCGATAAAACATTTAAAGTAGGCAGTATTGGTTCTATCGCGGTTGCGCCTTCAGACCCTAACGTTATTTACGTAGGTACTGGTGAAGGCCCTATTCGAGGTGTAACCACAAGCCATGGAAAAGGTGTTTATAAATCTACTGACGGCGGTGAAAACTGGAAGCTGATGGGGTTAGATAAACGGGGTCAAATCCCTAAAATTCGCATACACCCCACTAATCCTGATATAGCTTGGGCGGCGGTGCAGGGCAATATCTGGGGGCCGAATGAAGAGCGCGGTATATTCAAAACGACGGATGGCGGCGAAACATGGCAGCACGTATTAAAAGTGAATGCCGACACGGGCGCAGCTGATTTGGCTATTGACCCAACCAACCCCAGAATTCTTTATGCGAGCATGTGGCATCACGGCAGAACGCCTTGGTTTATTAAATCAGGCGGCGAGGGCGGTGGCCTTTACAAATCAACAGACGGCGGTGAAAGCTGGGACAAGCTAGAAAAGGGCCTGCCTAAGCTTATTGGTAAAGTAGGTGTTGATATTGCTGCGTCTAACCCAAAGCGCCTCTACGCCATTATCGAGGCTGATGAAGGCGGTTTATATCGCAGTGATGATGCAGGTAAATCATGGGAGCTAATGAACGGCGACAATATTCTTAAAGCTCGCGCGTGGTATTACAACCACATTAAGGTTGACCCGGTAGATGAAAATACCCTGTATGTGATGAATGTGCAGCTGCATAAATCCATTGATGGCGGCAAAACCTTCGAAATTAAATCTCTGCCCCACGGTGACACCCACGATATGTGGATAAACCCGGAAAACAGCTTAAACATGATCAATGCTAATGACGGTGGCGCAACGGTTACCTTCGACGGTGGTGAATCGTGGTCAAGCATTTACAACCAGCCAACGGCGCAGTTTTATCGTGTAATCACTGATAACTTAAACCCTTACTATGTGTATGGCGGCCAGCAAGACAACTCAACTATGGCAACGCCGTCTGAAACCTGGGGTGACGGTATGGGTATAGAAGATCAGTTTTCTGTTGGCGGCGGCGAGAGTGCGCATATTGCGTTTAACCCAGACGATCCAACCCTTATTTACGCCACTACCATCAACGGCACGCTAACAGAGTATAACCGCGACACCGGGCTTACGCGCCCTATAATGCCATACCCTGAATATGTGTTTGGCAGAAACGCACGAGATCAAAAGTATCGCACCAACTGGAATGCCCCAGTGATAGTGTCAAAGCATGATCCTGACACCGTATACTATGGTACGCAGATGATCCTAAAAACCACCGACCGGGGTGTGAATTGGCAAGAAATCAGTCCAGACTTAACCCGTAACGAGCCTGAAAAGCAGGGGCTAAACGGCGGGCCGATCACCAACGAGCAAGCTGGGGCTGAATACTACAATACGGTTTTCTATATTGCCGAATCAGCGGTTAACAAAGGCGAGCTTTGGGTGGGGGCCGATGATGGTAAGCTGCATATCACCCGTGATGAAGGTAAAAACTGGAAAGATATTACCCCTCACAAAAAAGAAGCGCAGGTAAATGCCATTGAACTTAGCTCTCATGCACAAGGCAGAGCTTACGTTGCGGTAGCAGGCTATAAATTAAATGACTATACGCCCTACATTTACAAAACCGACAACTACGGCAAGCGTTGGAAACGTATTGACGAAGGGCTGCCAGAAGACGCCTTCGTCCGTGTAGTGCGCGAGGATACAGAGCGCGAGGGCATGCTGTTCGCGGGGACAGAAAGCGGCATGTTTATTAGCTTCGATGACGGCAAACACTGGCAAGAGCTAGATTTAAACCTTCCGCCGGTGTCGATCACCGATATGCAGGTAAAGGGTGACGACCTGGTTGTTGCAACGCAAGGGCGAGGCTTTTGGATTTTAGATGACATTAGCCCCCTGCGCGAAGTGCATAAGTCCCTTGATGATGAAGCGCTATTTCAATTTGAACCGGTTGATGGCGTTCGCTTGTTATCTGGCGGCGGCATGACCGATCAGCCACAAGCGAAAAATCCGCCACGTGGCGCGACTTTCCGCTATTACCTGAAAGATGTATTAGAAGAAGACCAAACGCTACGCATTGATATATTTAATGCAGACAATGAGTTGGTTCGTACACTGTCATCAGCATCGAGTGCTTTTGAGAAATGCGCAAAAGGTAACGAAGACGTTCGCAGCCCTATCAAATTTAAACACCCATCGACCAAAGCAGGGTACAACACGTTCGTGTGGGACCTTCGCCGTGAGCCACTAAACTGCATTGAGAATGTAAAACTGTTTGGCGGTTGGAAAGGTGCTCGCGTGATGCCGGGCGACTACAAGGCGAAGATCACCGTGGGTGAACAGGCACAAACTCGTGCGTTTAAAGTGCTTCCAGACCCAAGAGAAGAGGCCGACAAAGCGCAGCTTCAAGTGGTTGAAAAGAGCATTCAGGCAACAGAAACCTTGTTAAACGATTTGTTTGCACACTTGCAAAAAGCCCGTGATGTGCGCGCGCAGTTGAGTGATGTTTCGCAAGACAACGTCATGCTGGCAAGCAATGTGTCTGCATCTATCGAGCGCATTGTTAGTGCAATCGACGACTGGGAAGCATTAGTTATTCAGCCTAAACATCAAACCTTTGAGGATGATATTAACTGGCCGAATATGCTCGACAGACAAGTGCGTTTCTTAATGGATAACTTCGACAGAACGGGGGCGCCGGCACAAGCTGGTGCACTGAAGCGATTGAAAGACTTAGAGTCAAAGTGGCAGCAATATAAAGTGCAGCTAGAAACCTTGTTTGGCGAAGAAGTGAAACCGTTGAATGAAAAGCTGTCAAAGCAAGGCACGTTTGATTTAGAGCGTTTGTAGCGAGGCGAGCGAATTTTATTCTTGCTGAAGCTATAAAACCGAAAAGCCGGAAGTGTGATTAAGACACTTCCGGCTTTTATTTACGGTTTTAAACCTGCATCTAGCGCAGTTGAAAAATATTGCTCAAACAAAAAGTGTTCGCAATGAACTGCTAGAATTGGTACTTAACGCTTACCGTATAGTTAGTCGGTGAGCCGGGCATGGTCCAAAGCTGGTGGTATGAGTTCTCAAAGTAATCCCTGTCGAACAGATTGTTCACGTCAAACCTCATAGAGAGCGCATCGCTAATATTCACCGACCCTGCAAGGTTCACAAGGGTGTAAGACGGCAAGATGAATGTTGGATCGGTGGTTTGGCCTAAGCGGTCACCCACGTAACGCATGGTCACACCAAAGAATGCTTCTTTTTCAAATACGCGGGTGAAATGGTTAAGCGAGATATACCCCGAATGTTTAGCAATATTGATTAAGCGTGAACCCTTTGGAATAGGCACCCCCCAATCCAAATTGTTGACTTCATTCGCGGTTTTAGCATCTATGTATGCGTAGGCCATATCAAGACGAATGTCTGAAGTAAGGTCAGTGGTTAACTGGAATTCAACCCCTTGGCTTTCAACTTCACCGAGCGTGGCTGAAAAGCCCGTGTTAGGTTCAGCGGTTAGCATATTGGTCTTTGCTGCATCAAAAATCGCAATGCTGCCTGAGAACCTATCGGCGATGTTTTCCCACTTCGCACCTACCTCAAAAGAGGTGGTCTCTTCAGGGTCAAAGGCGTTGCGGTCTGAATCAAGCCCTGGATTGGGTCTGAAACCTTCTGCATAGCTCGTGTATAGACTTACAGCGTGATTGATTTCATACACAAAACCGAAGCGTGGCGTCACTTCCGTTTGGTCTTGTTCTTGCCCTTCTTCGCTCAGCTTATTAAAAATGTCTTGCTCGAACTTGTCCACACGAAAGCCGACTAAAAGCTTGGTGGCATCGGTAAGTTCTATAACGTCTTGTGCATAAAATCCTAACCCTTTTTGCTTTTCGGCGGTGAGTGTAGTGGGCGTCACGTCAGGTCTGAAAATAGTGTAGTCTGGGTTTTCAGGGTCGATACTATACGTGGTATCACCCGCGCCCCACGCCGTGCGCCAACGACGATAGTCTGTATCTATGTGGTAGTTGTAGTAGTCCAAACCAAATAAGACGTTGTTTACAAAGCCTGCCACATCCACCACGCCACTTAATTCAAAGCGTAGCGATAAGTCTTGCGCTTGATAGTCGCGGGTTCGTCGCTGCCTTGAAAGTACAGATGGGTCGGTATACAAAAGCTGACGACCTTCTGACAGCTCGGTATCTGAAGACTGTCCTTTAAAAGATGAGTCTCTGTAGGCAAAGCCACTAAGAAAATGCCAATTGTGATTCAACTCGTGATTTAACACTAGCTGATGTCCAAAGGCTTTAACTTCATGGGCACCGTCTCTGATATCACCGTAAAAGTCTTCGGCATCTACAGCGTCAAAGTCGTTATTTAAGATAAATACACCGCGATCAAGAGGCTTTTCCTGATCTAAGATTTCCATCTGATAACTTAAGCTGGTGTGATCAGAGAGGTTCCAAATAAATGAAGGGTTAAGGTTTAAATTCTTGAAAAACACGTTATCGCGATAAGTATCAGAGTCTTCGTACGAACCGTTAATGCGATACGCCATATCTGAACTAATGCCGTTCGTATAATCGAACTCTACGTGCTTCTTATCAAAATTACCGACGGTGCCTTGAACGTAGCCTTGCTCTTCAAACTGCGGTTTTTTGGTGATGATGTTGATGGTACCGCCAGGCTCGCCTTGCCCATAAAGGGCAGAGCCTGGCCCTTTCATTACTTCAATAGTTTGAACGTTAACCGTACTTCTATTGCCGCTGTAGCCACGTACGTTAAAGCCGTTTATCAGATACCCCGACGGATTGTTTTCATCGCCAGAAAAGCCACGAATAGCAAAGCTATCGAACATACCGCCCGAGTTGTTTTGCCTTACGATAGTCGGCGCAAAATCCAGTGCATCGATGAAGCGTGTGATCCCTTCATTTGCTAATGTATCGGCGGTAATTCGGTCAATTGCTTGCGGCGTGTCGATAAGCGGTACGTTACCACGATAAGGCTGAAAGTGTCTTTTTACTTCGATGTGCTCTAATTCATCGTGAGCATCTTGAAGGGAACTTTTACTACTTTGCGCAGCGGCATTCACAGATAGTCCAACTAACGAAAATAAAAACGGTATTTTAGAGTTAAGCATAAGAAGGTTTAACTAGTCTTCAGCAGGGTTTGTAAACAAGGGTGATGTTATGTTATCTCATTTCTTTTGGCAAGGTGATTTATAGTTGGAGACTGGTCTAAACTCAGCGAAGTGACGTTTTCCTATGTTCACATATGCTATACACTTCGCGACCTTATTTAAGCGATAAGCCAACACTTAACCATAAATTACACTACGCACTATAAACCGACGTAATAAAAGTCAGTATCGGTGATAGTACGTGTTACGCACCTGCAAAAGTCAGGTGCCTGAAAAGCGTTTAGCGTTTGTGAATATGAACTAGCACTAGGAACTAGGACACTCAATGTTTCATAAAACATTTTCTCTATTTTTATCTGCGCTTCCTTTATCTGTTTTCGCAACGGAAAACGTAGATGTTATATCCACAGAAAAGGCTGAAGCGAACGTCGAAAAAATTACGATTGAAGGGGCGGCAACTGCGAATAACAAGCCGGTTGGTACGTTTAATTCACCCATTTCAAATTTGGAATACGACCCGCGGGTAGATTTGCAATCAAGAAACATGGCCGAAGCACAGGCCGATGTCACCATCCGCGGTGGTATCTTCGAGAACACCGGCTTTCGCGTAGGTAGCGCAACGCTAATCGACCCGCAAACGGGGCACTATTTCGCCGAAATTCCTATTGCGCCAGAAATGTTGACTGAGCCGAGTATTTTTACCGGTGTTGATAACGCGCTTTATGGTGTAAATAGCTCTGTTGGTACGGTGTCTCACGGATGGCGACCTATTCAAGAGGCGGGCAGTGTATCTGTTGGCGTGGGCAACAATAACTTCAATTTGCAGCGCGTTCACGGCGCAGTAAATCAACATCTTAAAAGCTATCCAGCTTGGTCTGTGGGTGTGGAAGGGGAGTATTCTCGCTCTGAAAGCGATGGCACTATTGCCAATGGGGATCACCAATTTGAACGCGCGTCAGGTCGCGTTCAGTTAGCAAGTGAGCGTTCGCAAACCGACTTGTTTTATGGTTATCAGGAAAAGTTCTTTGGTTGGCCTAATTTGTATACGCCCTTTGACGTTAACGAAACCGAAGATATTGAAACGCGTTTGGTAATGCTAAATCATAAGCAGCGCTACGGTGAAAAGGGTAATGAAAGTGCCTTTGAGGTATCGGGTTATTACAGGGAAAACGATGACCACTATGTATTTTCGCGCGAAAACCCAGAAAGTTTTCAGGCGTTTCACGAAACGCAGGTAAAATCACTCGCGCTTTCTGGTACTCACAACCTCTCGCCAGACTTTGGTATCAACTACTCCGCGCAAATTACTGCAGACGACATTGAATCGACCACGCTAGAAAATAACTTCACTTCCCGCGACTACTACAACATTAGTGTGGTGCCAGAGTATCGTACCCAGCTAAACACTAAGGAGTCGATTACCGTACGCTTAGGTGGCGCGTTTGATGATACTAATCGCGATGAAGACCGGCTGTCTTTTGTGGGCGATTTTAACTGGTACACGCAAACTGGCGATAATGCCTCGCGAAATTTATATCTTTCGTATGCAGAAGCGACTCAAGTGGCCGGCTATACTGCAGTGGGCGGCAGCACCACGAGTGGCTTGTTCAGAAGTAATAATCAGCTACAGCGAGAGGTGAGTAAAAACCTCGAGCTTGGCGCGTCGTTTGATGAGCAATCATGGAAAGTTGATACCGCCGTTTTCTATCGCTGGGATAACGAGCTGACCGACTGGACTTATAGTTTCGATTCCACCTCGGCACGCAGCGCAAACCCCGTAGATATTCAAACGCTAGGGTTTGAATTAATTGCGATTAAGCGCTTTGATAATGCGGATGTGGTTGCCAGTTATACCTATCTTGATAAGTCAGAAGACTACGGCATTGAAGGTGTGGATGCGAGTTTTTACGCGCTAAACTATCCACCGCATAGAGTAACCCTTGGACTGGTGTGGTTTGCAACTGATACGGTTGAAGTTCGCATAGACAACGAGTGGCGCAAGCAAGAAACCAACGCGCTTAGAAACGGCAGTGATTCGGCATTCTTCTCTCACGTTACACTCACCTATTCACCTTCTCAAATTGAAGGGTTAAACCTAGTACTGGCAGTTGATAACTTTTGGGATGAACGTTTTGAAGAAATTCCCGGCACGCCAGGGCGGGGCGAACAGTATTCGGCTACCGTGACCTATTTTTGGTAGTAGGGAAGTACGCTTATTGTAAGTGCTTACTATTGCTTGGTCTGATTAATTGTGAAGTGATTGGATGTATTATATGACAGGCTCTAAGGTGTCATCTAGCCCCAGCGTATCGACGTTGTCAGCGCCTTCTAAGGGCCCCGCGTCTCTTGACGACTTCGCAGGGCGCTGGCATTTGCGTCGGAAAATTATCCAGCAAAACGGGGATACTTTTTCGTTTGTTGGGACAGCTGCTTTTTGTTGGGAGCCTGCGTGGGAGAAACCGACGCTGAATTATTACGAACAGGGCGAAGTAACCGCGCCAAATGGAAACATTATGCCTGCCGAGCGCCGCTATTTTTGGCAACAGTCACAGCATGGTGTGTTCGATGTTTTGTTTGACGATGAACGTTATTTTCATACATTTAGTGCGAGCAACCCGAATGCCGAACACTTATGCGGCGATGACAACTACGTAGTGCACTATGACTTCGCAAAGTTGCCAGTGTGGCGCTCAACATGGCAGGTCAAAGGGCCGCGCAAAGACTACACCATGATTAGCGAGTATAGCCCTGCGTAGAGTCGGCTTTGTTGAGGCTTAGAGCTGCTTCTGTTTCTTGCTGTATTGATGAGACATCCAAAGCGCAATGGCAATGATGGCACCGCCAAGAAACAAACGAGAAAAATCAGTGTCTTTTTGCCAAAGCAGTAAATTAACCACCAGCCCTGCTGGAATAAGCGCGTTGTTCATGATGGCTAATGTGCCTCCTGATACTTTCAGTGCGCCTTGATTCCAAAAGTAATACCCAAGCCCCGATGCCACGATACCTAACCACAACAATATGCCCCACTGCTGAGCATTCTGCGGCAGTTGGCTAGTGTTACCAAAAATGAAGAAAGCAGGTAGTGCTATAGCCAGTGCGCCTAAATAAAACCACGCAAACACGTTGTGATAGGGCACTTGTGTTTTGAAGGTGGAGGTGAGTTTTTTATAACCCACCTGTCCTAGCGCAAAGGAAAGGTTAGCACCTTGAACAACGGCAAAGCCAAACCAGTAATTATCGCTAATGCCGTTAAAACGAATAATGGCAGCCCCTGTGGTAGCGATAAGTGCACACAACAAGTAAAACGGGGTGAAGCGCTTAAAGAGTGCGTCGTTTAAAATGGCTACGTAAAGCGGTGTGAAAATGGTGAAAAGCAACACCTCTGGCACGCTTAAAAACAAAAATGCGTGATAAAAAAAGATGTACATTAACCCTAACTGCACAGCACCTAAACTCGCCAGGATCGCCTTTTGTTTAAGGTTTAATAATGCCGGCTTAAGAAAGGGAAGGAAAACCAGTGTGGCGAGCACAATGCGTGTCAAAACAGCAAAATAACTGTCTACTGATCCTGCTAAAAATTCGCCAATAAGCGAAAAGGAAAATGCCCAAAGGACAGTAACTGTTATTAAATAAAACACGCGCTATGCTTCTTTGTAAATTCAACTGCGGCGTAAAATAGGCCATTGCCGCTCGTATATCAACAGTCAGCTTACCCTCTATCAAAACTCTCTTGAGAAGTTTGTGTAACAACGGAAGTTTCGCAATCGCTAGGAATAGTACAAGCGCGACTGTCTTGGGAAAGAGAGCGACCTATTAATACAGGGTAAAGCCAAGCGCCAAAGGATGCACCACATATAGGCGCAATAATAGGTACAATAAAGTAAGGAGTGGCTTTCGCGCCGGAGAGCGCATGCTCCCATCCCGCAATATAGGAAAAGAGCTTTGGACCAAAATCGCGAGCTGGGTTCATGGCAAAACCGGTCAACGGTCCTAAAGACGAACCAATGACAGCGATGACAATACCAATTAGTAGCGGGTTCATGGCTCCACGTGATGCACCGTTGTTTTCATCGCCCAATGCCAGTATTGCAAACATCAACACTGCAGTGATAACGAATTCAACGCCAAAGGCACCCCAGAATGAAAGGGCTTCGTGAGGAAAAGTAGAAAAAATGCTGGCGGTCGCCAGAGCCTCTACACTATCGCGCGAAAGGTTGTGAGTAAGTTCATAGTCTGTAAAAAGTTGATGATATAAGCCGTAGATAAGTGCGGCAGCAGCGAATGCTCCCAGAAACTGAGAAAGGATGAAGGGGCCTACTTTGTGCTTTTCAAAACCATGAAAAAGAGCAAGCGCAATGGTTACCGCAGGATTAATATGTGCACCCGAAACCCCAGCAGTACAATAAATGGCAACAGCTACGCCAAACCCCCAGACAATACTTATTTCCCATTGACCGAACGAAGCACCTGTTAATACCAGTGCTGCAACTGCACCAACACCAAAGAAAATCAGAATCGCCGTGCCTATGAATTCAGCAATACACTGGCGGAAAAGCGTTGGTTCCGTGAGAGGTAACATAATTCATCCTTTAAATCTTTAACCAGTACAACGCGCTGTGCAGAAAAAGAAACGACAGAGTTATGTTAGGGAAAATGAAGGCAGAAAAGCGTTTTATGTTGCGCAATATTGCACTAACTGTTCATCTAACTAACAGGCCGTTTAGTTCTTATTCTGACGCAACTTCCCATGTACATTTAATTGGGACGTATCATAAAACGAACATAAACGAACTGCAAATGAGCAAAAACGAATATTCATCATTCTTGGTATTGCTATAGCGCTCTTACTTGAAGGCAGTGAACACTGTAAACCTTAGTCTAGTGGAATACGGACATCCCTGTACTGGGGCTATTATTTTTGGTGTCGCTATCAGCTTTTAACTCTCCAGCTTCCTCAACCAGTGCCGTCATAGCGTCAATAATATCGAGAAAGCTTGTTAGCTGCTCTGGTGTTAGGCCATTAGACAAATTTTCGATTTTATTGATAAGTTGTTTAGTAGGTAGGCGCATAGTGTCAAAATCTCGTTGTTATTACCTTAATATCTACTTTGTAAATCAATTATCTTGCCAAGTTTGTTTACTCCTCGATTTCTTTTTTCACCCTCTAAATAGCATTTTAAAAGTCTTACTTATTAGAAGCTTAGACATTTTTCATGAGAGCGGTTAACAATTTTCCTTGCAAAACGGTTTTAAATAAATAAGATCAAACACAAATCATTATCATTTGCATTAAAAGAATTATTGATGAAACAAGCCCGCTTTGTACCTTCCCTTCTGGTCGTCGTTAGCCTTCCTTTGTCTTTTCCAGTATTAGCAGAAGATGCCCTTGAGCGCGTTGTGGTGACAGGTACTAGGACACCTAAACTATTGGCTTCTTCGCCCGTAAAAATTGATGTAGTAGATAAAGCGGAGATTGCGCGACTAAGTAAAGGTACCTTGCGCCAAGTGCTTGAGGTGATGCCGGGCGTTGTGGTGAGGCGAAGTCAAAAAGACGGCTACAACGTTCAGCTAAACGGGTTCAATGGCGATCATGTGTTGGTGTTAATCAACGGCCAGCCCATCATTTCTCCCACAGGCTCTTCCGTCGACCTTGACCAAATTAGCGTTGCCAATATTAAACAAATTGAAATAGTGCGTGGCGCGGCATCAGTACTTTACGGCAGCTCTGCCATGGGTGGTGTTATCAATATCATTACCGAGAAGGTGGAAGGGTCGCAGTTTTCAGCAGACTACGAGGCATCATACTTTACCGATGATGCAATTGAAGGTGATGAAATCGGGCACACGTCTAGGATAACTGCTGCGAAAGCAATTAGTGATTGGCAGCTTGGCATAACGGCTCAGAACATTACCAACCCGGGTTTTGATTACGACGGCGAAACTACATCACAAGATGGAGGCGCGGTAGACAAATCCTTCGTGCAAATGTCGTTATCTACATTGATAAATAGCGTGAGCGTGCAATACAAGGGGCAGTGGTTGGATGAACAAAAAGACAAGCCTCAATCATCAATACCCGGTCAAGCCACTATCATTAGCTATCTGTCTAACGTAACCCAGTGGCAACACGATTTTCGCCTTGAGCAGCAATATGATTGGCATATCAATACGCGCTATCTTTCACATGATGAAGAAAGCGGTAACAGCAACGGGTTGCGTCAAACCGATATCCAGCTGGCGGAACTAGAAGCGCAAAAAATTTATTCCACCAAAGATATTGAGTGGGTAGGCGGCGTTGTTTTACATGGCGATACGCTGGATCAGCAAAACCTCAGCACGGGTACGGTTGAAGTTGACGATGTGAGCCGGGAAAGTGCCGAGCTTTATTTACAAGGGAACTGGCAGCAAAACCACACCCAGCTTGTAGCTGGCGCAAGAATACAAAACGATTCTGATTTCGGCTGGCATACCGCGTTTAAAGCAAGTGCAAGCCAGTCATTTAGTGCTGACAGTACTTCGTGGCAACTTCGCGCAGGGGCTGGCAGTAGCTATCGCGTGCCTAACCTTAAGGAACGCTATTACGTATTCGACCACAGTAACTTAGGTTATATGGTGCTTGGCAACGACGCACTTACGCCTGAAACAGCGCTAAATGCCAACTTAGGCGCTAACCTTCGGATAGAGCCCACCAAAAGTGACTGGTTATATCAGGTCGATATTAACCTTCATTACACCAAAGCTGATGATTTCATTACCACGGCGGTAGACCTCGATGCATCGCAAGACGCGGGTTTAGATATCTCCGTTTATCAAAATATTGATGAAGCTACCCTATACGGCGCTGATTTAAGCGCTAGCGCGCAAGATGACAATTGGCAGTGGCAATTGAATTACAGCTACCTAGTTGCCGAAGACGGCAGTTCGCAGCGCTTGCCTGAACGTCCTACCCACTTAGTTAAAGCCTCCGTTACCTATCAGTTTAGTCATACCGACACCAGTCTACAGCTTTACGGTGTGCATGAGGGAAATGTGTCACCTTCTATTGGCTATAGCTCAATAGCGAAAGATAGCTTTACCACGCTAAACGCGGTCGTACAGCACCAGTTCACGCCTCAGTGGCAAGCGCGCCTAGGACTTGAAAACCTTACCGATGAACATCGCTCAACCGAGGCACTTTTAGCGGGGGCTTTCGACGCTAGACCGATTGCTGCAAGGCGATTGTATTTGGGCGTGAGTTACCAGTATTGAAATAACCATAAAACGAAAGCACCGACATAGAAAAAACGTTTGAGAACAAAAAAACACCTAACGACAGACGTCAAACTGACAAGGCGCCACTTTCAAAAAAAACGGCCCCAAAAAAATCGGGCCAAAAAAAATGGCCCAAAAACTTAGGTTAAAAACCTAGACCAACAAATTAGACCAACAAATTAAACCAATAAATAAAACCCGCTGCTTAACACAGCGAATTTAAAATAAGGAAAACACATGAATAAGACCTATTTAGCGTTATTGCTTGCTATGACATTCGGCCTAACTGCGTGTGGTGGCTCAAGTAGCGATGACACCCCAGTTGAAACACCTGACGAAGTAACCGATGGTAGCGGAGGTTCAGATGATGGAAGTTCTGACGGTGGAAACGAAGAAGCAACCATTTATGGGCCGTACAGTACGGGCTCGACATCAGAGCCTGTTGCAGTTTACTTTGACTTAGATACACAGACGCAGCTTACGCTTACCGATGAAGAAGCCGCAACGGATACTGCGTGGGATATTGGTTTTAAACGTACTAATGTGTTCTTAAATACGCATCAAGACACGCCAGTAAGCCTTTATTTTACTGGAAATAACAGCGACTTTTATGATGATACTGGCGCGCCAGCATCTGAACTGTTCCTAAATGCGACCGCAGACAGCGAACTAGACGACTACTTGGCTGTTACCGAAAGCGATATCCCAGAAGCTGAAGCGTTCAGCACAGATACAGAAACCCAAGTCATCGGCGATACCTTTTACAATTACGACTTTACCACTCACGTAGTAACGCCAAATGAAGATACGTATTACATCGTGTTTTCAGACAGCAACTACACAAAATTTCACGTTACCGATATCGTCACTGAAGGGCGAGGTATTGGTGAAATAACCCTTGGCGTTATGCACCAAAGCGTTCTTGATGGGCAAACTACCTTTGCCGAAGAAGTCGCGCTGACCCTTGATGCGGTAGGTTGTAGCGACGCTGTCTACGTAGATTTTGATTTGCAGCTGGTGGTTACACAAGCTGACGGCTGGGACCTCACTATTCCGTGCGCAGACGGCGCGGGGGAATTTGCACTGACTATTGCGGATGACGCCACTGTACTTCGCACCGATGCACAAACGTATAACGGCGTGGACACAGAAGCGGCGCAGTATTATGGCTTCAGTGAAGAGACGGTCAGTGAGTACGCGATGAGTACGAACAACTGGTATTTCTACGACAGCACCAGCCACTTACTTTACTCACAGTTTGGGGTTTATTTAATTCAGGCTGGCGACACCACGTATAAGTTTCAAATTACCAGCTATTACGATGAAGAGGGTACATCAGGTGCCTATAGCTTCCGCGTTGACCCTGTGACCGGAGAGTAAATGATGCCGCAACACACACTCTCATTTTCTTCAATAGCCGCAAAAGCGATTTCTACGGTGATGGTAGGGTGGTGTTTGTTTGCTGTAGGGGCGTTTAGCGCCCCTTTAAATGAAACGCAAACTGCGCCGCCTCGAATAATCACTGCTGGCGGCAGTATCACCGAAATTGTGTTCGCGTTAGGGCGAGGCGACTGGGTAATCGCGACCGATAGTACCAGTATGTTTCCACAAGAAGCAGCAAGTTTGACTAAGCTTGGGTACTTTCGTCAGCTAAGCACCGAGGGGGTATTGGCCCAGCAGCCCACAATGCTATTAGGAGCAGAGGCAACAGGCCCAAGCGTTGCGCTTGAACAAATAGCCCATGCCGGCGTAGACGTTACTACTTTTGACGTGGATAAAAACCTTAGCGGCTTGAAAGCCTTGGTGATAGACATTGGCAAAAAACTTGCCTCTAGCGAGCAGGCTATTGAACTAATCCACCATATAGAAAAGAAGGTAGAGCAACAAAAAGCGCGGTACGCCGATAAAACCTCAGCGTTCAATACACAAATCAAAGCGCTCTTTGTGGTGGCGAACAATGACAGGGGAATAACGGTAGCTGGTAAAGATACCGTGCCTCAAGCGCTATTCGATACTCTTGGTATCGTTAATATTGGTTCAGCTGTGGAAGGTTACAAAGTGATGGATGCAGAGTCTGTGCTTATGCAAAACCCCGATGTTGTAATTGCAGCAGGGCACATGCTTCGTGGCAAAAGTGCGAAGGAGGCCCTTTGTACACATCACGCGTTAGCTGCCACGTTTGCTGGTAAACATTGCCTAGTTGAAGCCATGGATAGCAGCATAAGCTTGGGCCTTTCCCCGCGCTTTCATGTGGCGCTTCAGTATGTTGCAGAGTATGCAGAAAAAGCCATTGAAATTAAGCAAACGCAAAAAGCTGCTTATAGTGGAACGAGTCAATAATGCAGTTATCTTCCGCAGCTAAGCACAGTGATAACCCAAGCGATTACTCATCGGTGCCTGTGGTACTTCAGCTTATTAATGCCCGCGCACAGCGAAAGCGTATTGGCATGGGAATACTGCTCTTATTGCTGTTGACCTGTGCTTATGTGGGGTTAACCCGCGGCAGTTTACCAATTGATATTGAACAGCAACTTAGATACTTCATTAGCGGCGGAAATACGGTAAAAAATACGGTAGAAAATACGTCAGCAAACACCACCCATTGGTATGTGCTGTCTGAAATAAGGTTGCCGAGGGTGATCATGACTATGCTGATTGGCGCGCTGTTAGCCGTATCTGGCTGCGCAATGCAGGGTCTAGTGCGCAATCCGCTCGCCGACCCTGGCTTAATCGGTATTGCCGGTGGCGCAGCCGCCGCCGCGGCGCTGAGTATGACCATTGTGCCTCCACTTCTTCCTGCACTTGAATCGGTATGGGTAGCCATGTGGGCGTTTGGTGGAGCACTACTATCTGTATGGACGGTCTTACGGTTTTCAAATGGTCCGCAAGGTGTATCGGTGGCAGCACTTATTTTGGCAGGGGTAGCCATTAATGCGTTAACCGGCACAGTCATAGGGGCTATTAGTTACGTGGCAAGCGACGATGCGCTTCGCCAAATAAGCTACTGGACTATGGGGAGTTTAGCCGGAGCAAGCTGGACGCTTTGTGGTTTGGTCGCTTTAGCGAGTTTTATTGCTATTACAGGGTTAATGAAGTCCCGTAATGCCCTTAACTTAATGGCACTGGGTGAAAAAGAAGCAGCCTACATGGGGCTAAATGTTACGCGCTATAAACAAAGGGTTTTATGGTTGGTGGCGTTTTCCGTGGCATTAGCGACAGCGCTGTGCGGCATTATCGGCTTTGTAGGTTTAGTGGTGCCTCATATGTGCCGGGCAATATTTGGCGTAAATCACCAGGTTCTAATTCCTGCCAGTGCGCTAACAGGGGCGCTATTATTGATAGTCGCCGATACGCTTGCGCGAACGCTGTTTGTGCCTATGGAAATACCTATTGGTATTGTTACCTCTGCAGTAGGGGCGCCATTTTTCCTTTACTTACTGTGGCAGCAGCGCCGTATATTTAGTGGTGGGGTGTAGCTAATATGAAAATTGAAAGACTAGAGCAAAGTGATAATGGCAAACGGTTAAACACTGAGTTGCTTACATTAAAAGATGTTGTCATTGCCAGAGGTAAGAAGCGCTTGCTAGAGCCGCTATCGCTTTCTTTCCACACCGCTGAGTTTACCGCTATCGCCGGTGAAAACGGATGTGGTAAGTCTACGCTATTAAGTATACTTAGTGGTGTAGAAACGCCGTTTAATGGAGAGCTAACCCTTGGCGGGCAAGCGATAAGTTCGCTAAGCGCAAACCATTTAGCGTTGCAGCGTGCTGTAATGGCACAAAGCGCATCGACGCCTTTTGGTTTTATTGCCGATGAACTACTTCATTTGGCGCGATATCAGCATATTGAGTTGTTAGAACAAAAGAGTCGTCTGATTAATCTTGTAGCTGAGCAGTTTGACATTACACACTTGCTTGCTCGAAATATACAAACCTTGTCAGGCGGTGAAAGGCAAAGGATATTTCTGGCCAAGGCTGTTCTTCAAATATTACCAAGTGATCAGAACGAGAGCTTGGAAGGCAAGCTTTTGCTGTTAGATGAGCCCACCTCGGCGCTGGATTTACGGCATCAGAAACGGGTAATGCAGCAACTGGTCGCTCTACGAGAAAAAGGGCTGTGCATCGTTTGTGTAAGCCACGACCTTAATTTGATTTCCCCTTACTGCGACAGACTGATTTTACTGGGTAAAAAGCGGTGCTTAGCCGACGGACCACCCGCGCGGGTTCTTACTACCGATATGCTATCTCGGTGCTATCACACCCAGCTAAACCTAATTAAAAACGAACAAAAACAAGTTTTCGTGACACATTAATTTTCGCGAAAACCGAAAAACAAGAACGGAGTTAACCATGAGCATGCAAGATATTGCATTTCAAGCAAAACAGCTAAGCCGCACCCATCACAGCGGTGTATTGGGCACGCATTCAACATCAATGCCCGGCTACCCTTTTGGTTCGGTTGTACCTTACTTACTAACGCCAGCCGGTGACGCAATTATCTATATTAGCGATATCGCGCTTCACACTCGCAATATTAAAGCGAACGACAAGGTAAGCTTAACTATTTTCGATGCCGGTGAGGATGACTCTCAGGCGAACGGTCGCGTTACTATTATGGGAAGTGCTGAGCTTGCGAAGCAAAACGACGTAAAAGCGCAGTATTTTCGTTTGTTTCCGCAAGCTAAAAAATACGAGCAAACCCACGATTTTAATTTTTATGCTATACGCACTGAACGAGTACGCTTTATCGGTGGTTTCGGAAAAATCCATTGGGTTGATAAAGCCTATTGGAGTGTTGAAGCCCAAGACTGGCATGGCGCGCCAGAGAGTATGATTAACCATATGAACGAAGATCATCAAGACGCGATGCAGCTTATTTTGCAGCACAAAAAGGGTGTTAACGTTGAAGAGCCAATAATGCATAGCGTATTTCCAGAAGGCATGCATTGCGGTACAGAAAAACAAACGTGGTTTGTCCCTTTTGAGGCGCTGTGTGTTTCGTCAACAGATGTACGAAAAGCGTTGGTTAAACTGACTAATGATGCACGGGAAGCGCTTAATGTGCCCAAAGCGGTTTCATAGTTATTTTTAAACCTTAATATGAAGTGCAGTTAGAGCAGGGTTAAGCGGGCCGGCACAGTTTGAACTGCATGTAGTGCGAGCAAGAGCTAATGCACTGTTCAACATAATCGCAAAGTAAAGTTGCTTCATCTTGCTCATAGTGCCATGGTAAGTAAACTCAAAGTACAACGCCGACCAAGGTAGTGTAAAAGATGGAGAGTGTAAAAGATGACAGACATAAAACGTAGGCAGTTTGTTACGCGTGCTAGCGCGCTAGCTTCTATCGCCGCTTTACCGGCAAGCGCTGCGCCTTCAGCGGTTGTGGCTGCAACCACCGAAACGTCTAGCGCAACAGATACCATGCTTCCGCCTGTACTTCATATGGTCTACTTTTGGCTTAATAACCCGGGTTCTACCGAAGATAAAGCAAAGTTGATTGCGGGGTTAGAGTCGTTAAAAGCCATACCGCAGATTCACTCCATTCACATTGGCGTGCCGGCAAATACCTTAAAGCGTGACGTTATCGATAATTCGTTTGATGTGTCCGAACTCATGTTTTTCGAAAGCGTTGAGGCACAAAACGAATACCAGTCTCACCCTATCCATAAACAATTTGTTGAGCAATGCGCTGGTTTGTGGCGCAAAGTCGTAGTGCGAGACTCTGTTTCTGTGTAGGCGATGTATGTAGTAAGAACAATAGACTCGCTACTACAGAGGCTTGATGGCTTAGCTTTGTTGGGTGAACGTATAAACCTAATGCCGGTAAACGTGCTACCACCCCATGGGTGATACGTACCCCGATTAGAGTCGCTAGGAAGCGCGTCAAAACATTTCAGGCAACACTATTGCCATAAGCAAATTAGCAGTGATTAAACGTTTACTTGGATTCGATAAGCCTAATCCAGTGGTTAAAAACACCTAGATTTTCTAGAATAATCTTAACGCACATCAGTATAGGCACTGCTAGTAAAACCGCCCACCACGCCCCAGAGCCAGCCTGTGATGGCTATCCAGATTATGATGATCAACGGGTTTAGCTGCATGCTTCGACCCAGAACGGCTGGCGTAATCAACTGAGATTCCATAATATTCAGCGCCAAAAAGATGCCTGCAGGCAAAAATGCACCACTAGCAAGCCCGAATTGAACGAGCCCTACAACGAGCAACACCAAACAACTTGCAATGCCGCCTAAATAAGGCACAAAGTTCATCAAAGCTACGAGTGCTCCCCACAGTAGCGCATCTTCAATTCCTAAGTAATGGAATGCACCAGCTGTAGCCAGCCCTAAACACGTATTTATGATACTTATCGTTACGATATATGAGGAAAGCTGCCGTTGAATTTGATCTACTAAAACCAGTGTACGCCTCTTGTTGGTCACCACTGGAAAATCTCTTATAAAGACGTGAAACAGGTTAGGCCCGAAGACCAATAAAAAAAAGATTAACACTATGCAGGCTAGAATTTGCGCTAGCAAAAATGGTGCGCTACTAAAAAGTGTTAGGCCCATATCAATACCACTTTGTTTAATTTTGTCGGTTACTGAATTTGTAGTATCTGGTTGAGTGGCGGGCTTTTCAGACGCGTTATCGTCGCGAAACCAGTCGAAAAAGGAAGACTCTTTTTCTACGGGGGCAGATTCCGCAGGCGCAGTATAGGCGTCTATACTCTTACTAATTTCTTCTATTTCTTCCGTGATCTCGGCGGCTATTTTAGGAAGGTCGTGTATCCAACGCTCAGCGGGTTCAGCAAGTTCTAGCGTAAGTAGGGTGAACGGCGTCACCAGTATCGCAATTAACGCTCCTGCCGAAATAGTTCGGGGTACAAACAGCTTTCTTGCAAAAGCAACCAGAGGACTCAACAATAGGGCGATAAACGCTGAAAAGAAAAGCGGGATAAGTAACGATTTCGCTAAATATAACGTGTAGATAAAAGCGAAGACCACCAGCATATTTAATAGCCTAGTTTGCTTAGCTATTTTTGGGTATGCGCCAGCTAAGTTCTTTTTTTGTTTTGTCTTGAGTAGAGCCAGCGTTATCCATGTCTTAGCCTCTGATGAGAAGTGATTGTCGCTAATGTTTACTGAGAAAAAAGGTGTAAATATTACGACGTTTTAATTATTAAAGTTCATTAAGCGCGCAGGTAATTCACTTGCTTAGATGTCTCTTCAATCTTTTCGGTTGTTTGGGTTCACTATACACTGTTTCGCGTTTACAGGTGTTATGCCTATAAATATTTACATGGCACCTGAACACTGGAACTCATCGCTTTTTGCCTCTGTTTACTTTTATAGATACACAGCGAAAAACGTGAACCCCTTCGTAATCCGTTGGCACCTATTCGAAACGCCCTAGAGATTTTACAGTCGGATGATTATAGCCAAAGTCAAAAGAGTGAGGCTTTTGGGCGAGTCGGACGTCAAGTAAGCCAGATGACAAGGCTGGTTGATGATCTTATGGATGTGTCTCGTATTACCCAGGGGAAAATAAGAATTCACCGTAAACCCGTGAACTTGTGTGAAATTCTGGGTACGGCGATAGAAACTATTCAACCCCTAATTGATGAAAAGCAGCATACGTTATTATTGGAAAAAGTGACGATTCCCATTTGGGTTGATGGCGATCTTATACGCTTGTCCCAAATTTTTTCAAACATCATTAATAACGCCGCGAAATACACGCCGTCTGGTGGAATTATAGAAGTTCTTATCACTACCGTCGGTGGCAAGGTTACCATTACAGTTAAAGACAATGGTGAAGGGATCCCTACCGATAAGTTAGAAACCGTCTTTGATATGTTTAGCCAGGTAGAAGGCGGACTCGAGCGCTCGCAGGGCGGTTTAGGCATTGGGTTAACCTTGGTAAAACGGTTCACGGAAATGCACGACGGTAGCGTGAATGTATATAGTGATGGGGTAGGCAAAGGCACAAAACTTGAGGTTACCTTTCCCATCTCAAACAATGTTTCTTCATCGCCCAGTAAGAGTCAAAAAGTCGAATACATACCAGAAGCGCCTTCAGAAAAACTCAATGTATTAATAGCAGACGACAATCAAGACGCTGCTATTACCATGGGCTGGATTTTGGAGGCAAAGGGTTGTCAGGTGCAGGTGGTGGAAGACGGCCCTTCAGCATTAAAAGCGGTAGAATCTTTCACTCCGGATTTGGTAATGTTGGATATTGGCATGCCGGGCATGAATGGTTACGATTTATGTGCTGCTCTTCGCAAAAAACGCGCCTTAGCTCCTGCCATATTTGTAGCGCAAACCGGGTGGGGACAACCTTCGTATATTCAGCGCTCTAAAGCGGCAGGGTTTGACCATCACCTTGTAAAACCTTTAGATCTGAGTGATCTTGAACCCATCGTAGCCGAAGCTAGGCAAGCGAAAGCGATACGAAGGAACTAAGTTGCGTTATCTCACGGTATAAGCCTAGTTTTTCATTATTGCTCTGTTGCCTATCCTATGGGATAAAAAAGTAGTGATCTTTCTAAGTAACAAAGACACTACTTAAACCATACAGGGTTAATTTCTTAGTGGAGGGTGCTAATGCCTCGCATTTCTCGTCGTCGATTTCTTCAATTGGCCGGTTCAGGGTTGTTAGTCGCTCAGAGCCCTTATTTACTGGCCCAGCCCACCAAAAAGAAGCTGGGCATTGCGCTGCTGGGGCTAGGTAATTACAGTACCAATTTGCTCGCGCCCGCACTTCAGCACACCAATCACTGTGAATTGCGCGGCATTATCACGGGCACTGAAAGTAAAATACCCAAGTGGCAACGCCAGCACGGTATTAAAGAAAGCAACGTGTATACCTATCGCACAATGGATGATATTGCGAACAATGATGATATTGATGTTATCTACGTGGTTACACCAACCGGTACGCACAAAGACTTCGCGGTAAAGGCCGCGAATACAGGTAAGCACGTGTGGTGTGAAAAGCCAATGGCGATGGATAGCGAGGAGTGCCAAGCTATCATTGATGCCTGCAATAAAAATAACGTTACCTTGTCTATTGGCTATCGTATGCAGCACGAGCCTAACACCCGTACTTTTCATCAATATATAGATACGAAGCCTTATGGAGAAATCACGGCCGTGTCGAGCTTTGCCGGTTACTCAGGGCAGGGGAGGTCGCCAGACAACTGGCGTATGCAAAAGCACATGGGCGGCGGCGCACTATATGACATGGGCGTTTATGCGATAAACGGTGCCCGATTTTTAACAGGCAGAGAGCCGGTAGCTGTTATCGGCAGCCATCCTCCACAACGTTTTCCTGATAAGTTTACCGAAGTTGATGAAACTACCTTATTTACCATGGACTTTGGCGACGGACTGGTGGCGGATTGCGGCACTAGCGTAGTAAAAGGGTTTAATCATTTCAAAGCTGACTGTGAAGACGGTTGGTATCAACTTAAACCTATGCAAAGTTATAACGGCGTAACCGGTACCACATCTGACGGTAAGACACTTGCGCCGATTGAAGGCATGCAGCAAACCTTTCAAATGGATAACGATGCGTTGGCCATAATAGCCGGGCGACAGCCAATGGTAACCGGTAGTGAAGGACTGGCTGATATTAGAATTGTTAACGCGATATTTAAGGCTGCGAGAACTGGTCAAACAGTGACGCTGTAAGGTTTCGCCTCAATGCTAATTAAGGTAAAGCGAAGTACCAATGAACGGTAGCCCTTATAGTGATAAATTACCGTTCGCTTCACCGGTAAAATCACGCAGCCTTTGTATCTGATTTACTTTATATCAAGGGAGTCAATTAGTGAGTTTAGCTTTTTAGCGTCGGTTAATTCGCTAAACCACGGGGTTATCTCAACCCCGTATATTACGCCTAGCAGGGCTCCCAATACAAAACCGCGATGTACGTTGTCACCTCCCACATTGGTGTTCGCCATCAACGCCTTTTTTGGGGTATCAGCATAGCGGTAAGCAAAATATAAAGCGGCGGGCCAAGCATCTGAGATATAACACGCTGGTGAATACATACGCCCAACAATTTCGATATCGCTTTTGTTCTTTGCGGTAAGCTCGGCCAAGTTCATACCTGCTGAACTACGTGCAATTTCACCCAAAATGTCCTTGGGTGGTTCATCTTCGCGGTGCATTAATTTGTATATCAGCTCAACATAGAAATCGCATACTGACGCCAGGGATTCATCTGGGTGAGTCAAATATAGGTGACTACGACACAGGCGCTTTACATTCTCAAGCGCAGTGTGCTTGGCTGCTTCTACTACGGCAAGAGGTGTTACCGACACAAGCGCACCTATTGAAGCCGTGTCATGGGTAACAGCACCACATTTTTCGGCTGGAATGCCTTGCTCAATATTCGCGAAAAAACCTCTGTGATAAGACTCGGCATATGTGTCAGGGTGTTTAGGAACATCGGCGCGCATAAAACTAATGTATTGGTTTAAGAACTCATCTGCGTCATAACCTTTCAGGGCGCAGGTCAGGACAATACGGGCACAGTGGGCATTAAGCGTATTTTCTCCTGCTTTCATACCTTGATGGTAATGAATATTGTCTTTACCCCAGTACTGTCTTTTGCCTTTTAGAATGATCTCACCCACTATCTCTTTTTGGCTGGCTGATACTTTGTTTGCGCGGCCACCTTGTTGTGTGGAATGCAGCGACATTATTGAAGAGGGATGAAAGGAGGGCGCATCCTCAAACTGTTCTATTCCTAACCGAAACGCTTTGTAGATATCAGCTGGGTTGTAAAACCAGTGCACCGGCATAGCAAGTGCATCGCCGACAAATGCGTTTTTAAGTGCTGCTTTTGCGCGCTCTATCATTAATGAAGCCATCTTTCCTCTCGCCTGCCAACTAACTCGTTTGGATGGGAATGCGTGTATTAACTCATTAAATTACGCGAAAAAGGCTAAAAATGATCGCTTTAATGCTCGTCAAACAATGACTTGTTGCGGATATATTTTCGCATATAGTGGTAGGTAATAGGGCGTAACAACCAACTTTGAAGCGACATAAAAAAGCGCTTATGCGTAGGCGTGTTTTCATATATTTTATCGTCGTGCAGCCAAAGCATTTTACCCACGTGCCAAAAGTAAAAAGGGAACGGCGGCATGAAGGTGATGACATCTAGGTCGCAACAAATGCGATAGGTCCTGTGGTGCAACGTGTAATGTTTATACCACGAGCGCGTGCCAACGGCGGGCTGCCCGAAAGTCACTACTCTTTTTACTGACTTTGGGAATCGCCTTTGAAAATAATCAGCCATCAGCACAGCGACCGCACCGCCCGATGAGTGACCAATAAAAGAAAATCGCTTGCCTTGCTCTCGAAGGGGTTCTAACACTTTAACCAGTAATTCTCTAAGCGGTAATGCGTCATCTGAAGTCTTCGTGCTTGAATACATCGGTTGTGCGAGTAACCTTGCAAAGCCCCAATGCACAAAAAAGCGCCTATCCAACTGGTTCAGTTTGTAAGGTATAAAAACCAAATTAGCTAGCCAGTCTTTAAAGCCCAACGAGCCACGAAAAACGATGATGACCTCTTTTTTGTTTTCGACCCACAATATTCTTACGCTCATTCTGCCGTATTTATCGACGAGATGCCGTTCATGAAAAGGATCTAATACTTTCTGGTATTGCGCGTCGGCGTCGGGGTAGGCAAGTTGACAGAGGATGGCATATCGTTCGTATTGATAGCGTTTCAATTTCTTCATGAAAACTCATATCGGAGCAATGTGCGTTTTTAAAATAGTGCTTTTGACGGCATTTCAGAGAATCTTATACGCTATAGGATATTTATTTCAGAGATGTGACGGTGAGGGATACTTGGGTAAATTTAGCATGGTTGGCTCTATGAATGTCGGCATACCAACAATCATCGAGCCTAAAATCAGTTCTTCGTTTTAATGCTTAATCAGTAATCTCAGCAGCAACGACAGAGATTTCTACAAGCAGAGCTTCGCGCGCCATATCGGCGGTTACGCAGGCCCTTGCTGGCGCATAACCCTCGGGCACCCAGTTGTCCCATACCTCATTCATCTTCGCAAAATCATCCATGGTTTTTAGATAAATGGTAGCTGACAACATATGCTTTCTATCACTGCCCGCTTGAACAAGTAGGCTATCGACTTTATCTAACATGGTTTGGGTTTGATGAGTAATGTCCTGTGTTGCGTCTGCGCATACTTGCCCGCACAAATAGATAACGCCATTGTGCTTTACAATGCGACTCATGCGCTGCTTGGTTTCCAGTCTTTCGATGTTCATTAAAAAGGCCCTATGGGAATTTGGTAGGATTAATGTTGAGCGACTTTAATTGGTTTGTGGGGTTACTTCAATTGTTTGTCCACGGAGAATAGCGCTCCCCCCCTGGGCATTCTAAATAAAGTAACTTTCTCCAATAAGTTCAGAAACGATACCCCAACATAAAAGAAGCACTGGATTCATATTCATTATCGACTTTCTGTATATTCACTTCAAAATCTAGCGTGATGTCTTTAAAACCGTATTGATGCAGGCTAAACGATGCTGCATCGATTGGGTTATCACTACCGTATTGGTTGTAGGTCCTACTTAAGTTAACAGCCAACTTACTATTCAGTTTTGTATAGGCATATAACCCAATAACAGGTTTAGCGTATACGAAGGCTTCACTCTTATTTGCACCTGCCCCCACAATAATGTCGCTATACACCCCTAAACCTTGCATTACTTCACGTGTAAAGCCTAAACCAAACTCCGACTGAACGATGAGTTTGCGTTTTCGCTCTCCAGTTAATACGCGGTTTATCCCAATATTAAATGAAGATGACCAGTTGCTTACATTTTGCGTAACAGGTACTCGCGACACCATTTGGTAGAGCATGGCCTTGTCCACATAGATATCACCTAAGTTGTCTTGCGCTAAACCAACTCTGAACTCAATGTCAGCCAAGATAAGCTCGGTTTCACCAATCATGCTCCTGTTGTCATCGGCTAACCTTCTTGTTGGCGAGATGAGGGAACGGGGAAGTCCGACACGTCCAAAGAAAGGTGCTTATATTTAGCATTAAACGCTGCAAGTTCAGCGGAGTTCTTTTGATATCGCTGTTCTGAAATTGTTTGTGCTGACCTGAAGTATTGATTAAGCGCTAGTGCGTATTTAGTTTCAACAAACGAAAGTGATAGTGAATCTAGCTGAGCATGAGCTAAATGCGAAGATATAGCAGACGCGCGTTTACTCCCTATGCTTTCTTCTAATGTCGATATTTCCCACTTATTAGAGGGTTAATAATGGTTAATAAGACAGGCATATCATGTATGCTCAGAAAAAACGAAGTTCTATCACATGTTGAGGCGGGGAGTTGACTTATTGTGTTGAAGAGTAAACCTGAAATGCGGCATCGTTTTTGTGAAGTTTCTTAACGCGGTACATGACTTTGTCGACTAAAGCCAGGGCCGTTTGTGTATTGGGCGGAGCCGATTCAAAAGTAACCACACCAATGCTAAACGTTACAATAGCGTCTTCGGCATTAAATTCTTCATCTAAATTTCTTTGTAACTTATCGAATACAACTTTGGCGTCGGGCTGTTTCGTTTCGGGTAATAAACACACGAATTCATCACCACCAATACGGCTAATGTAATCACTTTCTCTAAAAGATGTGGTTATAATTTTTGCTAATTTACACAATATCCTATCGCCTTCGCAGTGACCTTTTGTGTCATTAATGGCTTTAAAGTCATCGATATCAATATAGGCAATAGTAAAAGGATGGTGGTAGCGCTTGGTACGAGCAATCTCTTCTTCCACTATCGAGGAAAGCCCGCGCAGGTTCAGCAGCCCCGTAAGGTGGTCGTGTTCTGCCGCAGCTTCTTCCACTTTAAATACGGCACTAAAGTTATCAATTAAAATGCTCATAATGCAAAGCGACGATAAGTAGATCAGTGCGGTATAGATTGCGTCTGTGGCGGGTAGTGCGAGTAACGAGTGGTCGTATGAAACAAGCGTGGCCAGTGCCGTGATAAACGACACCGATAAGCCAGTTGTTAGGTTACCGTACCAACTCGCGATTACCACGGGTAATAAAAGAAGGGGTTCTAGGGAAACCGTAGTGAAAAACCGATTGTTTACTACAGTGATCACGCCTATAAACGCAATACAAGCTACCCATGTCCACACGTGATGTTTTACTTCCAGAACGTTAAAAATTGTCTTCACCGCGTGTGTCCTTTAATCAACAACAGCAATGGGTTCAGGGACGACTAAATGCCAAGCGGCTAATGGGGTAGTGTTGGGCCTGAATAGCTAAATGTACTGACGCTTCACGCGAGTGAAGGAATAACTACTATTAACTGAAAATAAGGTTTTCATACATCCTTATTTCTTAGCCATACCCTTCTCCCAATAGACAAAATTACATGCACTAATTACGATGAGTAAACCAGGTGTATGTTATTGTTCATTTTTTATTTCTATATATGCCTGTCTCGCTTTACGGCTACTACTAAACGTGCCTGTCTCATTAATTATTAAACATGCCTGTCTCGCTTTACGGCTACTACTAAACATGCCTGCCTCATTAATTATTAATTATCATTAATTAATAAAGGGCTTGTTCACTTACACAAGAACAAAAAATCGAAATTCAAAAGCGGATTATTGTAAAAGACGGGGCATGCTTAATTCGATTAGTTTGTCATTAGGTAGTGTTAAATTACATATAGGAGTTCGTCATGACTTCCAGAGCAGTAACGAGCCTCTCGCGGATACAATTTGCTTTTTGTCTCATTTGTATGTGGAGCTTTATTCCGTTAGCTGTAGCGGAAGTCGAAGAAAGGTGGCAGCCTTTAAATCAAAAACCAAGACTATTGGTACTGACGGATATTGAAGCGGATCCTGATGGAGATGCATTACAGTTTTATTGGTTTAATTATGCTGAAGCGGGGACGATGAAAGATCAGACCGTCAAGATCCATAGTGCCGAAAATATGGCTAGAGTACATGTTGTGGCACCTGATGTAGAGAAACCTCAAAGCATACATTTTATTCTCAAGTTAACAGATCGTGGTGAGCCTCACTAACAGGCAAAAAAACAACATCGGTTGATACTTTTCATAAGAAAAAATATCAGCGGGTTGCCTTAACATTTACATTGATTGTTGAACTATCTTAACGCATTGGTAATTATGAAATTAATATTTCCCGGTTTCTTTTTGGCTATCGTCGCATCAATTTCTGGCTGTGTAAGTGAGAGTCCAGCTTCTCTAAATCCTGCACAGTCTGATAGCACATCTGCTATATCGAAAGATGTGAAGTTTTTAAACTTTTCGTACACGACCCCGCGGGGGATGTTGAGTGAAACAGCGGATGAATATAGCAATCCTATTTTACCCGGTTTCTACCCAGACCCCTCTATCACTAAAAAGGGAGACGACTACTACCTAACTACGTCATCATTTGGCTATACTCCCAGCTTACCTATATTCCATAGCAAGAACCTTACTGACTGGTCTCTCATTGGCTATGCACTTAACCGAGAGTCGCAGATGGATTTTGCAGGGGCGAGTATGTCTCAGGGAATATTTGCGCCCACGCTACGTTATCACGACGGCCTTTTCTACCTTATTACAACGTCGGTAGGACATGGTGGCAACTTTATAATCACAGCCAGTAACCCCGCTGGGCCTTGGTCTGAACCCATTTGGTTACCTGAAGTTGGAGGCATCGATCCCGATCTGTTTTTTGACGAAGACGGACGAATCTACATTGCTCACAACGATGCCCCTCCAGAAAAACCTCTCTATGACGGGCATCGTGCTATTTGGCTTTGGGAATACGACCCGATAAAGAAAAAAGTGCTGCCAAAGAGCCAGAAGTTGTTAGTGAATGGTGGAGTGGATATCTCCCAGCAACCTATCTGGATTGAAGGCCCTCATATTTATAAGGTGAATGGTTGGTACTATTTATCCTGTGCTGAAGGGGGAACAGGGCCTCAACATTCCCAAGTTATCTTTCGTTCTCGTTCATTAGATGACCCCTTTGTGCCGTACTCTGAAAATCCAATACTTACCCAGCGTGATTTGGCGTATCCACGGCCACACGCAATAGAAAATGCAGGTCATGCTGATTTCATCGAAACAGAGAATGGAGAGTGGTGGGCAGTATTCTTGGGGACTCGACCTTATGAAAGGGATCTACATAACACAGGGAGGGATACTTTCTTGCTGCCAGTAGAATGGAAGAACGGTTGGCCGCATATTTTACCGAAGAACACCCCTGTACCTGTGCAGGTGCCGCGACCCGCTAATACAGTGAAAGAAAACGGGGTGCAGTTTTACGATTGGACGGATGATTTTGATGGCACGGCCTTAGGTATGCGCTGGCAAACGCTTCGCACTTTTGACAGGCATTGGCTGTCGCTCAGCGAGGGGACATTGGTAATTACACCTCAGTCAGCGCCTTTATATAGCAAAGATACCGTTAGTTATTTGGGGGTTCATCAAGCTGCAATGTCTTTTTCTGCCTCCACAACACTGCTTTTACCTAGTGATGCTGGTGTTAGCGCAGGCTTAGCTGCATTTCAAAATTCAGATTTCCATTATTTTTTAGGACTGCGACGTGACGCAGACGGATATGTTGGCTTTGTGGAACAAGTGAATAGTGGTGAAGTTATCACCGTCTTTGAAACAGTACTACCCATATCTGCAAATAAGCCCGTTGAGCTCAAAATTAAAGGAAATGGTGCATTAATAGAGTTTAGCTACAAGCAAGGTGAAAAATGGAAAGTCATGGGTGAGCCTCAAGACGCAACATTGCTAAGCAGTCAACGAGCTGGTGGCTTTGTCGGTACGACTATAGGGCCTCATGCAAGAAAGTAAGCTACGCGGCTGAATTATCTTCACATGACGGTTTGTTTGGTGCTTTTGCTGCAACGTAATTCTAAGGTAAGTTTGTGTCTAATAGGGTTTCTATGAAATATCTCGTTTGTCTGTCCTTGTACATGCTGTCGCTAACGTGCGTGGCATCTTCGTTAATAGAAGGAGAAGATGGTTATCGATTGTGGCTTAAATACGATCGTATAAACAATGCCGCTGTGGCTACTGGGTATGACGAACAACTAAGTGATTATCACGTATTTGGTGAATCGGAGACCATTGAGGTACTAAGAAACGAAGTGGAATATGCGTTTGGCCAAATGGGTTTAAAGCCTCACGCGACAGAGCCCCAACGGGCGCGATTGCTAATTGCTGCTGGTGTGAAGGCTGAACGATTGGCCACTGAATTTGAGATAGATATTAAGCAAGCCGCTCAGGAAGGCTATGTCATAAGACAGCGCCATAATGAGGATGGGAAGTCGTTGGTATTAGTGCTAGCGAATACGGACGAAGGTGCGTTGTATGGCACCTTCAGGTTGCTTAAAGAAATGCAGTTACGCCATTCGATGAGCGCGATAAATATAGCCTCTGCACCTAAAATTAAACTTAGGGTGCTTAATCACTGGGATAATTTAGATAGACATGTAGAGCGAGGGTATGCGGGTCAATCTATTTGGGATTGGCATAAGCTACCCGAGTATCGCTATCAGCGATACATAGATTATGCGAGGGCAAATGCATCAGTTGGAATTAATGGCACTGTGCTTAACAATGTCAATGCGGATCCTCTTATTCTAACGCCTCATTACTTAGCAAAAGTGAAAGCTCTGGCGGATATCTTTCGCCCCTATGGCCTCAAAGTTTACTTATCTGTGAAATTTAGTTCCCCCCAACTGATTGGCAACCTATCCACGTCCGACCCGCTTAACCATCAGGTTCAGCAGTGGTGGAAAGATAAAGTGGCCCAGATTTACGCTGAAATTCCTGATTTCGGTGGCTTCTTAGTGAAAGCCAATTCTGAAGGACAGCCGGGACCAGGCGATTTTGGACGAACCCATGCGCAAGGTGCAAATATGTTGGCAAAGGCGCTTGCCCCTTACAATGGTCACGTTATGTGGCGGGCGTTTGTTTATGCCAATGAAAAAGGCGAAGAACGCTCTAAGCAGGCTTATTCAGAGTTTACGCCGCTTGATGGTCAGTTTGATGCAAACGTATTGGTGCAGGTGAAAAATGGGCCAATAGACTTTCAGCCACGAGAACCTTTCAGTCCCCTTTTTGGGGCAATGCCTAATACACCACTGATGATGGAGTTCCAAATTACGATGGAATACCTGGGTTTCAGTACACATTTCGTTTATCTCGGGCCCATGTACGAAGAAGTACTGCAATCTGATACATACGCAAGGGGAAAGGGGGCGACGGTAGCGAAAGTTATAAATGGACAGTTATTTAATCATCAGGTTACCGGTATGGCAGGTGTATCGAATATCGGTACAGATAGAAACTGGACCGGTCATATTATCCTGCAATCTAATTGGTATGTATTCGGTCGTATGGCTTGGGATCCAGAAATAGCATCAGTAGAAGTGGCGGACGACTGGGTGCGTCTCACCTTAAGCCAAGATGACGATGTCGTTAATACTGTGACAGAAATGATGATGACAAGTCATCAAACTGCCGTGGATGTAATGACACCGTTAGGGTTGCACCACATTATGGGGGCTGGACATCATTACGGGCCTGCTCCTTGGGTTGATTTCCTTGGGCGCGACGACTGGAACTCTACGTATTACCACCGTGCGGATGAATATGGCATTGGATTTGACCGCTCACCAAGTGGTGAAAATGCAGTCGCTCAGTATTTTTCACCGCTAAGCGCTCAGTTTGCAAATCCGAAAACCACGCCTGAAAAGTTTCTGCTTTGGTTCCATCATTTACCCTGGAGCTATGTTATTGGGTCTAGTCGCCGCACTTTATGGGAGGAGTTGGTTCATCGTTACTACGAAGGGGCGCAGCAAGTGCAGGCTATGGCGGACAACTGGGACAAACTGGAAGGGAGGCTTGACCCTCATCAATTTCGTCAAGTGCAAATGGCCATGGATATTCATGTAAAAGAAGCACTGTGGTGGCGAGATGCGTGCGTGCTTTATTTTCAACAATTTTCCAAACAACCCATTCCACAAGGGCTTGTTCATCCTACTAAGACATTGGACGAAATGAAACAAATGTCGTTTCCTCATGCCCCTGGGCAGGGGTAGTAAGGCGGGCAATATGCTCTTTACTGTGTTTTTAGTAATTACTTTTCTAAGGAGGTAGCCGATGAAAATTACCGGCGCTAAGGTTATCGTGTGCTCGCCAGGTCGAAATTTTGTTACGTTAAAAATCGTTACCGATGAAGGAGTATATGGGATTGGCGATGCAACGCTCAATGGCAGGGAACTATCGGTAGTCAGCTATCTAGAAGATCACGTGATCCCTACATTAATTGGGAAAGATCCTCATCGTATCGAAGACATTTGGCAGTTTTTATACCGTGGGGCATACTGGCGTCGGGGCCCAGTTGGTATGACTGCGATTGCAGCTGTTGATGTGGCGCTGTGGGATATAAAAGCAAAGGTAGCCAAACTTCCACTGTACCAACTTCTTGGAGGACGAAGCCGCGATAAAATTATGACGTATACTCATGCAAATGGCGTGTGTATAGACTCAACCCTCGATGCGGTCGGTAAGGCAATAGATGACGGTTACCAAGCCGTGCGTGTCCAATCTGGTATACCGGGGTTAGACAGCACCTATGGCGTTGCCAAAGAAGGGAAAAAATATGAACCTGCCGATGCAGCCCTTCCCGGTGAAAATGTTTGGAGTACGCAAAAATATCTTAACTTTGCCCCTAAACTGTTTGACGCGGTGCGTTCTCAATTTGGCAACGACATTCATTTGTTACATGACGTTCATCATCGTCTAACTCCAATAGAAGCTGCGAGGCTTGGCAAAGAACTTGAACCATTTCATCTGTTTTGGCTGGAAGATGCTGTGGTGGCAGAGAATCAGGATAGCTTTCGCTTAGTGAGAGAACACACAACAACGCCCCTTGCGGTGGGCGAGGTGTTTAACTCAATCCATGATTGTCGGTCTCTCATCCAAAATCAGTATATTGATTATATCCGTGCCACAATCGTACATGCGGGTGGGATTTCTCAAATGCGTAGAATCGCAGATTTCGCCAGCCTTTATCATGTGAAAACTGGCTTTCACGGCGCTACAGATTTGTCGCCAGTGTGCATGGGAGCTGCGCTTCATTTTGACTATTGGGTTCCGAACTTCGGTATTCAAGAACACATGCCATTCAGTGAAGAAATGGAATCGGTATTTACATTTGACTATAAGTTTAGCCGTGGCTTCTTTACGCCAGGTGAAGCCCCTGGCCACGGTGTAGATATAGACGAATCTCTAGCTAAAAAATATCCTTATAAAAGAGCAATGTTGCCTGTTAATCGACTAGAAGACGGTACATTGTGGAATTGGTAAGTAGTAACAGCATAGGGTTACCCTAGCCCCGTAAGAGGCTATTGCTAGCCGGGGTGTTTTTTGCGCGGTAGACCCGCGCAAAATTACTGATTAAGAAAGCTAGTGGGAAACGATAAGCTCGAAAGGTGCCACGGGAAGGCCTTCGCGATTGTATAGCGAAGCCGCGGGGTTATCTCCCCATGCGTAGCGTAATTTTACGGTTTTGTTTATAGACGGATGTTGAAGGTAGACCTGATTGCCATTCACCGTTGCTTTCACCCAAAAGAATGCATCATCCATTCCTGCAGCGGCGAAGTTATGATCTAAGTCACCTTCTATTCTGGCTTTGTCTAGTTCGGAGTCAAATGTCAGGACTATCCTGTTATCTTTGTGCTCTACAGAGAGAACTTTAGGCCCTTGATATGAAACGTCACGCTGATAAACCATGTTCTTTGCTGCAAGTGCTAGTCGACGACCTACCTCGCGCTTGTTGACAGGATGAATATCATTCCACTCGCCAATATCTATCGTAACAATTAATGCGGTGTTGGGGGTATTTGACGCTTTTGCTTGCTGTTCTCGCAATTCAGCCCAGCTACTTTCAACAGGCTCGGATTGCCGTTGCATAAAGTTAGTGAGCTGCACAATGAAAAAAGGCAAACTAGGTTGTTGCCACCGACTTCGCCAGAGCTCCATCATCGCGGTCAGTTTATCACTGTAATCAGCAGGTCGTGACGCATTCGATTCACCTTGATACCAGAGTACGCCTGACAGCGGGAAACCCGCGGCTGGGGCAATCATGGCATTGAACAGACCCATAGGTTTCCAGCGAATAAACGTGGTTGAAGGGGTATTTGACGTTTGATGAGAAACTTTGTATTGCCAAGTTCCCTCGAGTGAAACTGAATGTTCCTCATCGGTGCCTAAAAAGTAAGGTTTATCAGTTATAAACCCACTGTTACCGCCATTTGAGATAACACGAATAGCAATGATGTTATCTCCTTTTTTCAATGCGGATTTTGGCACTGTATATCGTCTAGGAGGGTATTGATACGTGGTATTGCCCACTTTTACGCCGTTGACATAGGCCTCATCGGCATCGACGATACGCCCTAAACGCAGAATGACAGGTTCATCGGGTATGTCGTTAAGGTGAACATGTTTTCTTAACCACCACACGCCAGCAAAACCCGAGTTAAACCCCGGTAAATTACCGGGCATGTCAATATTCTCCCAGTTGCCATCATTCAATTCTGGTGAAAACCAGGACGTACCTTGCAGTCCTTTGTCGTTTGCGTTCACATTTTTATACCAGTCGTCTTGCGCTTTGCGCTCACTCTCCTTGGTTGTTTTGATATTGTCAGGGTTTGCATAATATTCGCCAGCAGCAATATCCTGTGGGTATGGTTTCAAGGATGACTTGGCCATCCAAGCCTCGATGGGAGAACCGCCCAGCGCGGCATTGATTATGCCGATAGGGACGTTTTCAGACAGATGTAAGTGTCTGGCGAAATAGTACGCTACGGCAGAAAGCTGCCTGATATTTTCAGGGGTAGCCTGAAGCCATTGGCCTTCAGCGTAGTCGCTGTTTTCTGCGTCAAAACGATAAGTATCTGGCACTGTGAACTCGCGGACGAGAGGTAAATTGGCGTCATTGACATCATCTGGGTAGGCTTCTTCAATTCGCGCCATGGTCAGTTCCATATTTGATTGCCCTGACGCAAGATAGACATCCCCAAAGTAGACATCATTTATTACCCGTTCCTCATCGGCTTTTATTGTTAAAGTGAAGGGACCTCCTGCCGGCTGCGGGGGTAGAGTGACAATCCACTGATTGTCCGATGTGCTAATCGTTTCAATCTTTTTATCGTTAAGCCACAAGGAAACGTATTGGCTGTTTGTTGTACCTTTAACGGGAATCGGTTGGTTTCGTTGTAATACGACACCATCAGAAATAAGTTGGTGAACAGTTAATGCCTGACTCGGAAAGCAAAGCAGCAAAAGCAAATACAAATAGAAACGAGTCATAGACCCTCCTTATAAACTGAATCTGCAAAAGGGCAGCTGAATAAGCCGCCATTTGCACACGTTAATTCTTAGTTTGCACGCAGTGTCAGGACTGCAGGCTCTAAAGCTTGGCTGCTCGCGGTAAGCTTTAATTCTCCAGGCTTGTTGTGTTCACTTTGAATGATAACAAGTAGCTTTCCACTAAACGCCTTCCTCTCGTGAGAAGGAAATGGAGTGAAGTTTGTCGAATCTCCATTATCTGTTGCGACTATCCGGCCAGGCCCAGTGAGCGAAAAGTGAACGCGGTGAGTCGCAGTGGGTACTGGATTACCCTTTTTATCTACGATATCAACGGTAACAAATGATAGATCCTTTCCGTCGGCATTGATGATATTGCGATCTGCGGATAAACGTAAACCTGAGGGGACGCCAGAAGTTGTTACGCTGTCGGTTGCCCATCGCTTGCCGTTCTTATAGGTAACCATTTCTACTGTTCCCGGCGTGTAGCGAACATCATCAAAGCGAAGTCGATATTCAAAGGGACCTTTCTTTTTCTTCCCTTGTGATTGCCCATTAATAAATAGCTCTGCTTCATCTCCGGAGGTAAACACATGAACAGGAGTGATTTCTCCCTCTCTACCGGACCAATTCCAATGGGGAAGAATATGAGCCATAGGCAGATCCGGTCGCCATTCGCTCTGATAGAGGTAGAAGCGATCCTTTTTGAAACCAGCCAGATCGATCATGCCGGAATAAGAGCTTCGCGCGGCATAGTAGGGCGTGGGTTCACCTAGGTAATCAAAACCATTCCATACGAACTGGCCAGCAACAAAAGGGTAGGTATCTAGATAGCGAAAAACTTTATCGGCTGATGCTCCAAAATCTACCGCATGTAGCTCGTAGCTACTGACTTGATGAATTTTTGAATTTCCACCAAGACCATCGCGAACCGGCGCACTGGTTTTCGGTGTAACAGGAAAGAAGTAAAGCCCTCTAGAGCTGTAAGCGGAGGCTGTTTCACTAGATAAAATTACTTTATCGGGGTGTGCTTCGCGAAAAGCGGGATAAGAGGGGGGAGTGCGAATACGGTCGGTATTTTCAAATTCAGGCTCTTGGCGGATGCCTTCCCCTTGATAGTTTAGGCTTATTACGTCCATAGCTGCGCTAAACGGGAAATCAGCCTTAGCCCAATTCATAGATGCAGTAACAGGGCGGGTAGGGTCCTCACTCTTAACAATACTTTTTAGTTTTAAGGCGATTTCAGCCCCTTCTTCTCCGGTATATTGTTCTCCAACTTCATTACCGATATACCACATGATCACCGAAGGATGGTTCTTGTCGCGTCGAACTAGCGCGCGAAGATCTTGTTCATGCCAATCGGCAAAAATAAGGTGAAAATCAAGTGGTGTCTTTTTCTTGTACCAACTGTCGAACGACTCGTTTAATACTAGAATTCCCATTTTATCCGTTAACGTCAGAAGTTCGGGCGCGGGAGGATTATGTGCCATGCGAATAGCGTTTACCCCCATTTCCTGAAGAATGTTTAATTGTCTCTGGGCAGCCCGAAAATTAAATGCAGCGCCCAGGGCGCCCAAATCATGGTGCTGGTTAACACCTTGTAGCGGAATGTGCTCACCATTGACGACCACGCCGGTATCAGGGTTGAACGCCAACTTGCGAACGCCGAAGGGCGTGGTGTATTGGTCAAGTGTTTTTCCGTTCTGTATGACTGACGTAACCACTGCATAGCGATGGGGTGTTTGATGGGGTATAGGCCCCCATAACTTGGGGTTCTTTAACGCAGAAGTAGCTTGGCTTTTTTGTTCTTCTCCAGAAGCTAACGTTAAAGCTTGGGAAGGAAGCGTTAATACCGGCTTTTCGCTAAGGGTATCTTGCTTTGAAAGCTCATAAATATGGTGTTGAAGACTCACGTTCTGATCATTTTTCGTATGATTTCTGATTGATGTGGTAATCGATATCGTGGCCTTGTCCTTAGACACGGTAGGTGTGATCACCTGCGTTCCCCACTGACTGATATGGATCTGTGCGGTTTTTTCTAACCATACATTTCGATAGATACCGCCACCGGGATACCAGCGAGAAGATTTCGGCGGGTTATCAAGTCGAACAGCAAGTTGATTGGTTTGTCCAACAGTGACATAGGGCGTAAGATCAAGTTGATAAGAGCTATAACCATAAGGCCAACCCCCGACAAGATGACCATTTAGCCATACCATTGAGTAAGACATTGCGCCGTCTATATGCAGATAAATACGTTTGTTTTTATCGTCTTTAGCAAGCGTAAACTGCTTTCTATACCACGCTACTCCGTGGGAGGGTAGACGTCCCATACCGCCCCCCACTTTAGGATTGTTGCCACTATAGAATGGCCCTGCGATGGCCCAGTCGTGAGGTAAATTAACCACTTTCCAATGGCTGTCATCGAACGCTCTCTGAACAAATGGAAAATCTTTGCCTGGTTCGCCTTCGGGTCTTACATGGCGCTTATCGGGGTTAGCAATAAACGCATTTCCCGTGGGAAGAATCCAGGATTTTAATACGCCATCGTGGCTATTAACTGTTACCGCATCGGAAGGGCGAGTATCCGCCGCTTGGCTGTCGTCAAACTGGTTAACGTTGGGGCGAGTATCGTAAATCAAGCTATCAGGCGTTTGATTATCGGCGTAGCGGTAAAATCGCCATTCTCCAGTAAAATCAATTTTTTCTCGTTGCTTGGCTGTAACATTTGTAGCTAACAGTAGCAAGGTAAGGGCAAGTAGTCCCTTATAATTCCTAATAAATAGCATACTTAGAATCCCTGTTAATAAAATGTGACCTATCGTCGTATCAAGCAAATATACAGCGAAGCAATTCATTTAAAAGACAATAAAGAATTAAGTAAATGACATACGAAATTTCTCAAATACCCCAGGATTAGCAAAGGAAAAAACCAAAATACGAATCCACAAAAACATAATGCATACTTGTATACTAGCTGTTGTTATGGTGCAAATACTGTGTTTACATTTTATAAACAACCCGTTATTTGAGTGAATAATCCATATGAAAGCGATCATCAAGTCGGTACCAATCCTGTGCGCACTATTTTCACCGGTAATTTTTGCCTGCGAAAAACCAGCATCTGTTTGTTTCCAAGATAATGAAGGACTGCCATTAATTAGTGACGGTCAACCATTACCTATTATTATTTCTCCTAGCGCTGATTCCGCTGTTAAACGAGTGGCTGAGGCATTTTCACAGGATATTCAGCGAGTGGGGGGCAAACCAGCAGATATCTCGCAAAACCAGTCTATTTCTCAGCCAGCTGTGATAATCGGTGTGCTAGGTGAAGATGCGTTGATTGATGAACTAGTACAAAAAGGCAAGTTAGATGTATCGCAGATTAAAGGGCAGTGGGAGGCTTACAAAATAGCCGTAGTTGAAAAGCCAATGCCAGACGTTGAGCACGCATTAGTGATTGTAGGAGCTGACCGTCGAGGCGCTATTTTTGGTACCTTTGAAATATCAGAGCAAATGGGGGTCTCGCCCTGGTATTGGTTTGCCGACGTTCCTACAGAGCAGAAGAGCAATGTTTTTATTACTGCAGGGAGTACGCAAGATCAACCCAAGGTTCGCTATAGAGGTATCTTCATCAATGACGAAGATCCAGCTTTAAAAGGATGGGCTCAGAAAAAGTTTGGCGGTGTTAATGCGGCTATGTATGAACATGTGTTCGATTTAATTCTGCGATTAAAGGGAAATTACATTTGGCCAGCAATGTGGGGTAAAGCGTTTCATCTGGATGATCCCAAAAATACAGCCTTAGCGGATAATATGGGAATGGTTATGGGGACGTCACACCATGAACCAATGACGCGTGCGCATGCTGAATGGCACCGCAAGTCTGAAAATCCAGCCGGTGGTGGCGCCTGGAATTACGAAACAAACCGTGAAAATATTCAAAAATTCTGGCGCGGGGGTATCGAGCGTATGATGTCAAAGGGGAACGGAAAGCCCTATGAGTCACTCGTGACTGTTGGAATGAGAGGGGATGGTGATGAGCCCATGTCAGAAGGAACCGCAATAGAGTTACTAGAAAAGGTTGTGGATGACCAACGTGCAATTATTGCTGATGTGACAGGAAAACCCGCTGAGCAAACTCCACAGGTTTGGGCGCTATACAAGGAAGTTCAAGATTACTATGACAAGGGAATGACAGTGCCAGACGATGTTACGCTGCTTTTTGCCGACGACAACTGGGGGCTTGTACGTCGTCTGCCAACAAAAAATGTTGATAGAGAAGGTGGTTTCGGTGTGTATTACCATTTTGATTACGTCGGGGTACCGCGCAACTATAAGTGGACCAATACCGTGCAAATTGGCAAGGTATGGCAACAAATGAACTTGTCTTATGAACGGGGTGCAAAGGACTTGTGGGTAGTAAATGTAGGGGATCTCAAGCCTATAGAGTTTCCCATTGATTTCTTCTTAACGATGGCATGGGATCCTCAAAAAATGGACACGCAGGCACTGCAAGACTACGCAAGTGACTTTGCTAAGCAATCGTTTGGCGTGGATTTAGCGAATGATGTTGGCGATCTTTTAGCGCGCTATGGCACCTATGCCGCAATGAGAAAGCCCGAGTTGCTTAATCAAGATACATTTGCGGTAGGAGAGGTATCGGCGCCTGCATTAAAAGCGGGGGAGTTTTATCAGCACTATAGCAAATGGCAAATACTTGAGGCTGATATGGAAAAAGTAAAAGCTAAAATAAGCGATAAACATTACTCAGCATTTTTTCAACTCGTAGAATGGCCCATTGCATCAATGAGCAATCTTTATGAAATGTATTTTGCCGCTGCTTGGAATCAAAAATTGGTGGATGCGGGTGATGCTCGCGCTAATTATTTCAAAAATATCGTTGAAACAAATTTTGAGAAAGATAAAGCACTGACGGACAAATACCATTCAATTAACGATGGAAAGTGGGATGGCATGATTAATCAAGTGCATATGAATTATGTGACTTGGAACGACCCTGAACAGCAAACCATGCCTGTCGTATCCACTATTTATGGTGGAAAAAATGATATTGACGTTGAATTTGAAGAGGTGTCGTTACCTAAGAGCAAGCAGGTTATTCATGCTGCTGACTACGTAAAAGCGAATAACAATAAAGAGTTGGGGTGGGCGAAGGTGGAGCATCTCGGCCAAGCCAAAGCTGGTGTGATCGTATTGCCTCAAGGCGAGGGGCCTACTCGCATTGAAGATAATGTGTCACTCACCTATGAAATCGATCAGCCTTTTTATGGTGATGCAATTATTACAATAGAACTGAGTCCCACACTAGATACCTATGCCCGCGGTGGTATTAGAATGGGAGTTGCAATTGACGATAGACCAGCGGAAACCCTCAGTTTTGATTTGCATGCCACAGGGGGCGCACAACGAACAGCAGAGGAAAAGGCATGGGCAAAGGCGGTAATCAATAATAAGCAAACATTACAATGGGAGGTGAATGATCTGGATAAAGGTATTCATAACCTTACAGTGTATCGTATTGATGATAACCTAGTATTTGAAAAGCTGAATATTGAGTTCAAGCGAAAATCAAAGCCAAAGGCACAGCCTGCTATCAGTCGTTTTTTTAGTGAGCTGTTTGGTAGAGAGTAGGTAAAATAGCAAGTGCGTGGATTATGTGATGTAGTCTATGTGACATTTCCACGCCTTTCGACCTGTGCTTTCGCATAAGCTTTAGAAAGATGCGTTTAAAGACCGAGAACTACCTTTAAACACCTAGTAAACTACAGCGATGGTCGACTCGCTATGTAGGAGGTTATCGTTGTGAGTAGTAAGTCAGTTCAGTTCTTAGAACACGTTACAGAATATGCAAAGCAAATAGATTATAGCCGTCCTGCAGGTAGCCAGGTATACGGGTTTATTCGTGATGCAATCGTCAGTATGCAACTCGAACCAGGACAGCTTATATCGGAAACCGCATTAGCAACACATTTTGGTGTTAGTCGAACACCGGTGAGAGAAGCATTAATTAAGCTAGCTAATCTTGGCTTTGTTGACGTGCGTCCACAGCGTGGAACTTATGTTTCTCGCTTAAGCAAAGAAGCCATTTTAGAAGCAAGGTTTATTCGTGAGGCGCTCGAAGTTTCAGTCGTTAGCTACCTGGCAAAGCATGCAAAACCTCAGCTTTTTTCACAAGCCGAAGTAATAATCCAAAAACAAGAAGCGGCAGCCGCTATTGACGATGCGCTCTTGTTTCAATCGCTTGATGATGATTTTCACCAACTCCTCGCGAACCATACAGGTTATGCACGGGCCAGTAACATGATTGAGCAAGAAAAAGCGCATATGGATCGTGTGCGAAACCTGAGTCTGCATATGGAAGGCCAATATAGAAGAGTAATTGAACAACATCCTGTCATTATTGAGGCAATACGGTCAGGCAATCAACAGGCAGTCATTTCAGCCATGGCAGTTCACCTACGCGGAGTTTATAAAGTACTGGATCGCTTGCCTATCGATCACCCAGAGTTTTTTATCTAATCGTTTGGCCGTTCAAAAGTATTCCTACCATCCACGCCGCCTTTGCTAAGTAAATTCCTTTTTTAATACTCATTTTTTAAGGCGGTTGCCGCAAGCGCCTTAATGGATAAATTAATCATTTTTATCCATTAAAATTCTACTTTTACCCCATTTCCACACTGTTTTTGAACAAACGTAACCTTGTTGTTAATAAAAGTAACTTTTTTGTTAATTTGATTGGGGATAATGCAGTTGTCCAATACTTGTTGTATACAAGTATGTTTGTTGGGCGTTCAGGGTTACATATAAAGCACAATGTCAGGTTGGGGCCTGATATCAACCGATGTGGAGGGCTGCTGCAAGGCCTAGTTTTAGAAAAATAAAATCTCCCCTCCTTGATATAAAAATAGACACAACGAAAAAGAAATATCCAACTTTTAAACTTTCGCTATTGTCTTTAGCGATCATGTCAATGACTACGCCTGTATTTGCGCAAAGTACAAATGAAGAAGACGTAGAAAAGGATAAAAAGACGGTACAAGCCTCTAAAGAGAAAAACGGGAAAATAGAGTCGACATCAGACACGGAAACTAAGGACGTTGAACTTATAACCGTGACGGGTCAACGGCAATCATTACAAGATGCTATCGACTTGAAACGTGCCGCAGATACTATTGGCGATTCCATTGTTCTTGATGAAGCAGGTAAGGTACCGAGCACATCTTTGTTAGAAATTCTTGAGCGTTCACCTGGTGTGACAATGAACAGAATAAGAGCCGGAGCAGAGGGCTCACCCGATGGTTATGCGTTCGAAGGCTCCGGTATACAAGTGCGTGGGCTAAGTAAAACTAAAACACTGATTAATGGGCGCGAAGTGTTTTCTGCCAATGGAGGATCGGGCCTAAGTTGGGCTGATGTGGGGCCCGAATTACTCAAAGCCGTTACTGTTTATAAGGCAAGCCGAGCCGATCTTATCGAAGGGGGAGTATCAGGTACCGTTGATTTACAAACTCGCATGCCTTTTGATTTCGAAGGTTTCAAAGCTGATGCGTCGGTTACTGCGGATTACGGTGACTTTGCTAAAGAGGTTACACCTGCTTTATCCGGGATGGTCTCAAACCGTATTGATACCGATATGGGAGAATTCGGTGTACTGGTTAACCTTGCCTATTCAAAAATAGCGTCTCACGATAGCAATGTCATTCTTCCACCATATCAAGCCACAAGCTACAACGGAGACCGCGTTTATGTACCCGCAGGGATTCGTTATACTCAAGATCAGTTCGAAAGGGTGCGAAATGGCTATTATGTTGCCTTGCAGTGGAAGCCCTCAGAAAGGTTCTTCGATGCACTTGTCGCTATTCCACAAAACCATCGAAAACTACATAACGTTCAATAACTTTTCTGCACCCGCCAGTGGGTTCTTTTCAGAAGAAGATTACCCCCAGTCTGCCTTGGTGAGTAGTGATGAAAGCGTCTTTCTTGATGGGCCGGTATCGAGTCGAACGAATTTCAACGCCGATGAAGATACAAAAATTGCAGGCTTCGAATTGGGGGGACGCACCTATTTTGACAACCTACCGGGTTGGCTAAGCGGTTTTGGCGTAGATAGCAACGTAACCTTTATCGATAACGATGCCCCCAATGCGTTTGCCTTGGATATTAACGGTGATTCGCTGAATGTTCCCGTAATCGGTTTGTCTGAGTGGTCATATTCAGCAACATTGTTATATGACAAAGACAATATAAGCGCTAGGTTAGCTTATAACTGGCGTGATCGTTACCTAACAACAACTAACGATTCTGGTACAACGAGAGTGTACACCGATCCCACCTCCGGAGAAGATATACAAATCGGCCTACCCGTTTACGCGTCAGCTATTGGTCGATTTGATGCAAGTATTTCTTACCGATTTAGTGATACGTTTAATGTAAAACTCAATGTACAAAACCTTACCGATGAGGAACAACGCACAGAGATGGAAATTTTGGACGGCGTATTTGTAGACCGTGCTGTTTTCATTGCTGACCGTCGAATAAGTTTGCATGTAGGGTTTGATTTTTAATTACTCAATAGGTGTGTGAACACAAGAATCATTGAAATCAGAGGTATTGATATGAAAAAGCGTGTATTGATCGTTGGCGGTGGAACAGCGGGTTGGGTGACTGCAGCCTACATGGCGCGTATGTTAGCGACGGATACCTCCGGTGGCGTATCAATCACGCTTATTGAGTCAGATGAGATTGGTATTCTCGGAGTGGGGGAAGGGACTTTTCCTATTATTCGAAAAACCATGAAGCGTATTGGTATTGATGAGAGTGATCTGATTAAGCATGCGGACGCCACGTTTAAACAAGGGATCCGGTTTAACAATTGGAAATACAATCCTGCGGATAAACCCGATGATAGTTACCTTCATCCATTTCAGGTCGCGTCACAGCATACCGATATGGACTTGCTTCCCTATTGGTTGTTAGGGGTAGCAGGTGACGTACCATGGGCTCAAGCATGTACTGTTCAAGATACGGTCATTAAGAAGAGATTAGCGCCAAAGTTAATCACTCATCCAAACTATGATGCGCCATTAAATTATGCTTACCATTTTGATGCTACAAAACTGGCAGAGCTACTGAAAAATAAAGCAATGGAAGGTGGGGTAAGGCGGCTTGTTGATACTATCGAAAAGGTTAATTTAGATAGTGAAGGGGCTATCGCTTCTGTTGTTGCTCGTCAAAACGGTGAACTAACCGCAGATTTATACATCGATTGCACGGGCTTCAGAGCCCGCTTAATTGGTGACGCCATGGGTATACCTTTTACCTCCTATAAAAAAGAGTTGTTTTGCGATCGCGCTGTAGCGTTGCAAGTACCTTACGATAACCCTCAGGCAGATATTCCGTCATGTACGTATACCACGGCACAGGAAGCGGGTTGGATATGGGACATAGGTTTGCATCAAAGGCGAGGCGTTGGTTACGTCTATTCGTCTGAGCATTGTGATGAATCAACTGCAGTAAAAGCACTTAAAAAATACATAGGACCAAGTGCCGAAGGACTTCAGCATCGCTTGTTGAAGTTTGAACCCGGCTATCGGAAGACTCAATGGCATAAAAACTGTATTAGCGTAGGTTTGTCTGCGGGATTTATTGAGCCATTGGAAGCCACAGGTATTAGTTTTGCTGAAGTGGCTGAACTAATGATATGTAATCTATTTCCTTGGTCCGGAGATTACGAGCAATCCGCTGAACAGTATAATAAAGCCATGTGTACTCGTTTCGAGCACGTGACAGACTTTATTAAGGTCCATTATTACCTGAGTGAACGCGATGACACCTCATTCTGGCGTGAAAACCGTCTTCCAGAAACCGCTTCAGATTACCTAAAAGGAAAACTATCACAATGGAGGCATAGGCCGCCCTCATTTCTAGATATCGACGCTAGTCACGATATTTTTGATGAAAACAGCTGGCAGTACATTCTTTATGGTATGGGGTTTAAAACGGATATCAGCGCGAGGGCAGGTGCACTACGTTTTTACGATGATGCGCGTCATGAATTTGAGAGCATTCGTCAGCAAAGCCTCAATGCTATGTCGGCGGTTCCAAGCCATAGGGCGTTGATCAGTGATGTTGTGGAAGGTGGTTTCCGGCCTAGCCAAGGAGGTCGCCGATGACAAAGGTTGTTATTGTAGGCGGCGGTACGTCGGAATGGATGTGCGCGGCAGCTTTAGCTCGAATTTCCCCCCCAGGTACCGATGTAACACTTATTGAATCGGACGAAATTGGTATCATTGGCGTAGGTGAAGCAACAATTCCTCTACTGGCTGAGTTTAATCAATTTCTTGGCATTGACGAGCATCACATGCTTAGTGAATGCTCAGGTACCTTTAAACTAGGTATTGAATTTATAGATTGGTATCAAAAAGGAAAAAGCTATTTTCACCCTTTTGGCTTTTTCGGCAAAGATATGCCCCAAATTCCTTTTCATCAACTTTGGCTAAAGCTCAATAAACTAGCTAGGGAAGGTGTGATTTCACAGGGCATAGGCAGTGATATTTGTGACTTCAATCTATGCACAGTCGCCGCCAAGTTAGGCCGTTTTTCACAGCCGCGTGGTAGCGCCAACACCATTATTTCAACCATGCGTCATGCTTATCACTTTGATTCCGCAGCCTACGGAAAACTGTTACGTCGCTACGCAGAAAAAAGGCAAGTTACTCGTATTGAAGGAAAGGTGGTAGATATACACCAAAATGTGGCGAGCGGGGATATTCAGTCTGTAGTGCTAGAAAATGGACGAGTGGTTAAAGGGGATCTGTTTATTGATTGTAGCGGCTTTCGTGCTTTGCTAATAGGAAAGTGTTTAAACAGTGAATTTATTGATTGGTCAAGTTACCTCCCTTGTGACCGCGCTATAGCAGTACAAACGAAAAGCGATACAAACCCTCGGCCATTTACGCAAGCTTATGCACAAGATGCGGGTTGGCGGTGGAAAATTCCTCTGCAGAATAGAACCGGAAATGGTTATGTCTATTGCAGTAAGTACTTGAGTCAGGATGAAGCACTAGCGTCGTTAATGGACAATCTTCAAGATGAACCATTACATGAACCAAGGCACCTGAAATTCCAAACAGGCCACCGGCGAAATTTTTGGCAAAATAACTGTGTTGCCATTGGCCTGGCGGGAGGATTTATTGAGCCACTTGAATCAACCAGTATTCACTTGGTGCAGGTGGGTATTCAGCATTTGATAGAATTATGGCCACTACGTGGTGGGAATGGCGCTGAAAAAACACGTTATAACCAGGTGATGGCTTCTGAATACCAAGATATTCGAGACTTTATTGTACTTCACTATAACGCTACATCACGCAACGATTCTGCGTTTTGGCGCCATGTTCGTGATATGCAAATCCCTCAATCTCTGAAAGACACAATGACACTATTTCAATCTAGCGGAGAGGTCGATATTAAACCAGATGCATTGTTTACTCCCCATAGCTGGGTTGCCGTTATGCTTGGCCAAGGCATTCATCCTACTCAATATAATGGGGTGGTGGATAGCATTCCGCAACAAGCGCTGATTCATAATATGGAAGGGTTGCGAAAAAGCGTGCGTAGAACAGCAGAAGCGATGCCGACACACAAGCACTATCTCAATACATATTGTGTATCTTCTAAGCAGGTGATGATATGAACAATTGGCGAATTGGCGAATTGGCGAATTGGCGAATTGGCGAATTGGCGAATTGGCGTGTTAGTTACGGTTTTTATTAGCTTACAACTGATTGTTTGTTTGAGGCCCAGCTATGCAAACACTTATGTTACTGAAGAGCAAAATATTCAGGGAGCATTCCCTCTTGTCCATAAAGGGCGTGCAGCACCACTTTGGATTAGCACAAAGGATTTTTCTGGCGTCCAAAAGGTGATTGGTCATTTGCAAAAAGATATCGAACGAGTTACTGAGGTGATCCCAACAATTGTTAACGGTGATATTCAAGAGAAAACTGCTGTTATCGTTGGCACCATTGGCCATAGCCCGCTAATAGATAAACTGATTTCAGAGGGAAAAGTCAACGCCCGCGAGATTAACGGAAAGTGGGATTGTCATGGATAACAATTCCAAACTATGGGCGTGCACGTTCAGCCGTAACGGTATCTCCTGGAAATTTAGCTGCGCAGCCGCTTACTCAAAACTCCCCACATTTGAGCTATACGTTTACGCTATTCGACGATACCGATATTACACTTGAGAGTTACCTTGCACCTACCTATAACTTTAAACGAGGAGAGGGGCTAAAGTTCGCTGTTGCCATTGATGACGAACCGCCCCAAACCTTGAATTTACATGATGTAACGGGCATTTGGGGGGGAGCGAGTGAGTAATCATATCGCAATCGAAAAATCGGAGCACAAAGGGTTACTTGCTGGTGAACATACCTTGAAAGTATGGTTGATAGACAGTGGAATAGTATTTCAAAAATTTGTTATTGATACAGGAGGGTTGAAAACGCCAGCAATAAAATCTGAAGGCGCTTTTCATAGCCCCGTTACCAATTTGGGGGGCGTAAAACCGAGTTACCTGGGCCCGCCTGAAAGTAGACGCCTCAACTAGTGCGCCCTTCAACAACTTTGATGTTTTCACCCACCCAAAAATAGTTAAGGTTTGCCTAGTGTTTATTGTGGGAGTGGTTTAACGAGAAAGTTAGAACCACAGGCACAAAAAAACCGACTCAAAGGTCGGTTTATTGTTTCTCTTCTTAGTAAATAAAAAGAGATGGTACCAGAGGCCGGACTATGATTGGTCGCCACGCGATGGAACGGCACTCGGCCGGCACGCTATTTCTAGCAACGGATTTTGAAAAGTTAGTGTTTGAAATAATTATTTTAAATCAGCAATTTAAATTGTAATAATGACGCTTTGCAAATTCTTTGCATGACTAACAGCTTTTCGCAAAGAAAATGCTTAAAGCCACTTTACCCGATTCTCCTTCCCCCAGTCCACGAAGCCCCAAACAAAGGAGATGAGGTTTAGGTGGAATCCCTTTCTATCAGATTCAGATAAACGGCGTGTTTTGATCTGAAATTCCATGCCATAACAAATAAGTTGAGGTTTATTGAAGACGCTGTGATTACTGACGCCGCACGCATTCGATTAGAGTAAATGACGTTTTTTATTACCGGATTCATATGTGCCAAGAAATCAGTTCGGTAAACAGAGGCGTAGCTACGATTTCTTTGGAAAATCCATTTGTATTTTCATCGGTGCTTTCACGTTTTTCTATTAGTCCGACTTGCCATGCAAAGTCGAACCAGAAATGAAAAATATACTGGGAGGGAAATTCTATCTTTGAAAGCTCTGACAACGAATCTGCTTGATCTGGGAAAGCCTGCTCATAAAGTACCTGGTATTCTCGGTAATGTCGCCATTCAGTGCCAAGATGACGAAGCATATACAATGAGTAACCTATACTGAACTGATAGAATGCACAATCGCTCTCATTACCACTAATGTACGCCCAGTTGTACTCAGTAGCATACGTTTTAAACAGTATTTGATAAAGTTCAGTCGCAGCTGTGTTATCACCTTGCTGTATGCGCTCATAAAGTTGCCATGTTGATTTCAATGGCTTCCAGCGCCCACCGTGTTTACGAATTAATTTGGCAATCAACAAGATGCTGCGAACTACATGTAGGTTAATGAAATCGTCTTCTTTATTTATTTTGGAAACGATAAAGCTGGGAGCAAACTCTTTCATATAACTATCGAATAGCGACCGACATAAATTGCGGGGCAAATTTCCATTGGCGGTGCACTTAACTCCATCAGCCCCTAAAGCTCCTATTAAATTTACAGCTAACCAATAAACAGGGGCTGATGTAAATTTGGTAACATTCGAAAATTGCCAGCTAAGTAAATCACTGGATTCGAAAGGCTCAGTAAGTAGCTTGTGAGTTTGGCTTGGTGTGAGGTTAAGCATATCAGTATTCGGTGAACTGTTATGCTCATTCATATAGTTCTCAACAAATGCTTGGGCATCCTCAATTGAGTCAAACTGCTCGTTGGCCATGGCTTGTGATATAGCCTGATTGAGTTCAGTGGCAGGATTTGAGGTTTTCTCTTTTTCTGCATAGAAATCGGTAATACCAAATCTTGGAAGCTCTTCTATCTCTCCGTCTTCAAGCGCTTTTAACATTGTCAGGTTATTTTCAGCTAACAGGTAATCTGGATCAATTGCCAATGCTCGATGAAACGCACGTTTTGCAGACAAGTGATCGCCTAAATACATCTGACAAATTCCCAAATTGCCGCAGCTTTGTACATGCTCAGGCTGGCTTTTTAACAGTAGAGTAAAGCAGTTTGCCGCTTCACTGAACTTATGACTTTCTAACAATACAACACCTTCTTCAAAAATTTCGGCGTCTATAAGGTACTGTTCTAAAGTGAGGTGTTCGGGAAGTTGCTCTCTTATCGCCTGGAGATGGAGTCTGGCAGGTTCATATTGATGAAGTTCTTCCGGTGACGCACTGTCCAGCGCATTTTGAAAAGCCGCTAAAGATTCAGCAACTGAGCCAGATTTTTCGGCACAGAGTCCAAAATTAAAATATACAAAAGCAGGTGCGTAGCCACTGTTTATTGCTTGCTTAAAAAACAAATAACCATCGGTATGATCGTCATCGATAAATACGGCTGCTAGCCCTTGAAGCGCGAAGCAAACAGGATGTCGGGGGAATTTCCTGACCGCCTTTTTTACAATGAGTCGGGCAAGTTTGTAATCTTCGTCATCAATGGCATCAAAAAATGCGTCAAGCCGCATTTCTAGTTTCGGGAAATCTTTATCAAACTTTGTCAAGTAAGTAGTCTTGAATCGCTGAATTAATGTAAAAGCATAACATGCAGAGTTTTCAATTTTGAAGCCGAATTGATTAAATAAATGCTCCGGTATAGGTATATCATGAAAATATTGCGGTCCACTCGGAAATCTATCCGTTTCATTTTTCGTCTATCGGACTATAATAAGTCTATATTTAGACCAAAGAGATTGTCATGAAAACTCAAACTGTATCTTACATGAAGGAACATGCGAATCATCTGGAACTGGATAACCCCATTTTGGTCACGCAAAATGGCAAGCCAAAGTATGTTATTCAGGATGCGAATGACTACGAAGAACAGCAACAAACTATAGCATTATTAAAACTCATAAATTTGTCAGAACGCAGAGCGCGACAGAACGGGCTATTGGATCTGGATGAAGCATTTGACGACGATTGAATACAGCATAAAAGTGACACCGGTTTTTAAACTTTGTTTGAAAAAACTGGATGCATTTTTAATCAGAAAATTTAATCACAATGTTGCAAACGAGGCCAAGCGAGCTATTAAATCGAAAGTTAAGTCTCAACTCTCTGGAAATCCGTATTCTGCGCCTCATAGTGACAGGCTCCTGGAGTTAGGGTTAACCGAATACAGGCAGCTTCTTGTCGATAGTCATAATGTGGTGCTTTACCGAGTTGAAGAGTCTACAAAGACAGTCATTCTTCTTCTAGTTTTTGATTCTAGACAAGACCTGAAAAAGCTTTTGTTTGAAGTTAATTTACTCGTCTGATTTACCCCAAATTAATAGAACAGGATAAATACTGATCCCCCGTTTATGGTGTAGAGCCGGTTTCAGTATCTACTTCATAAAGAAGAGATGGTACCAGTGGGCGGACTTTGATTGGACCGACACTCGGCCGACACGCTTGCGTGGCGATTTGTTGAAATTCAGATACAAAAAAACCAACTGAAAAGTTGGTTTAATGTTTGGTACCAGTGGGCGGACTTGAACCGCCACGCTATCGTTAGCAGCGGATTTTGAAAAGACGGTGGCTATTTTAGTTTTATAAAATCAATTACCTATCAGACGAAAAAGAAACTTTGCAAATTCTTTACATAACTACTTTGATTCTCAACCAAGATTCCAGCCAATTTGCGCAATTAGTACTGCTTTGTAAAAAGTCTACCTTTAGATTAGCAAAATGATCATAACATGCGCATAATATAAGCATAACATGTGGAGGTGTTTATGAACGTTACTCTTGGCTCTGAATTTGAAAAACGCATAAATGAAAAAGTTGCATCAGGACTTTACACATCTGCAAGCGAGGTGATCAGAGATGGTTTACGGTTGTTGTTTGAAAAAGATGTATCGAAGCAACAGCAACTTGAGATACTAAGAGAAGAGGTTGGTAAGGGCTTTAAACAGTTGTCTGATGGGCAAACTTCCGATAAGTCTACGCTGGATATTTTTGCTGAAGTGAGCAAAGAAATCGATGGCAAGGTATAAATTATCTGAGCTTGCTGAGGAAGACTTGCGACTCATATCCGCCAAGACCATCGAAAAATGGGGGCTGTCTCAGGCGAAGAAATACGTGTCGCTGCTACATGAAACTATGATTCAGATTGCGACTACTCCAACTTTGGGAAGAAACAGACCTGAACTGTTTGAAAAGGCTAGAAGCTTTCCCGCGCAACAGCACATTGTATATTATTGGCAAACCGAAGCTGGAATAGAGGTCGCTAGAATATTGCACCAGCGCATGGATGTACTTATAGCGTTTGAGTGATGACCGAGCTAGAACGTACCTACCCAAAAATAGTTAAGGTTTGCCTGGTGTTTATTGTGGAAGTGGTTTAACGAGAAAGTTAGAACCACAGGCACAAAAAAACCGACT
>NZ_CACSIG010000067.1:0-3866 GCF_902705815.1 Alteromonas infernus | reverse complement strand
AAAAAGCATTTAGACAGTCTTGATGTTGGGGCTTCTGTCCGCGTTAGTTATACGGTTGTAGAAGGCAAAAATATAGTTACTTTAATTGCCTGAATGCGCACATAACAAACGCATTAACACTCGCTGCGCTCGCTGGGGACAAAAACACGTAGGCACCCTTCGCTTCGCTCGGTATTATAGCCTACGTATTTTTGCCCGTTATGCGGGTGTTAGGAGTCAGGATGGAAACTGATAATACAGTAAGTTGTTGCAAGCACGGTGAACAACAAGCTACTTTTGTGTGCCAGCATCTCATGGACAGTCTGACAACTAAAAACAAAGTAGGTTATAACTCAGCACCAGAATCAGACGACAACAAAAGACCAGATGCTTGGTGCAATCAATGTGAAGTTAAAAGGTTAGAATGTGGTGGTGACTGGAATGAAGAGTCTGAAGCATTCGCGAATATCAAGTTACTTTGCGGCTGTTGCTACGACCAAGCGAAAGTAATCAACACCTCTATCAAAAGTTGGTGGAAGTTTTGGCACTGACACCTAACAACTCAATAAACTCACTCACTGCGTTCGCTGGGACGCATACACGCAGGGCGGCTTCGCCATTATGCCCTACGTGCCTGCGCCCGTTATTGAAAAGTTAGGCGTCATTTACTTACAGCATAAAAAAAGTGGGTTTAACCGTGACATTCCGACTTCAAGGCTGTTTCGCTAGGCTGTCTTACCGGCTTGCCTATTAGGTAGTTTCAGTTGCTTTAGCAACGCGCTTTTCTTAAACACCGCAACGCCAACATTCAACATCACCAATTTTCTAAACTCGCTCTTTTATCCAGCATTGTCGTTAACATCTAGCTTTTCGCACAGGGTTGTTTTATCTTAAATTCAATAATTTAAACACGCGGTCTATTTGGCTAGTGGTGGCAGCAAAGCTGCGTACGTTCCTTTGTACGCCTAACAAAACGCTGTTGGCACTCCCTTCGGTCGCTGGGACGCTAACACGTGGGCTGACTCACTTCGTTCGGATTTTAGCCCACGTGCTAGCGCCCCAAAGCTTAGCGTTAGGCGTCATTTACTTACAGCATAAAAAAGTGGGTTTAAGCGTGACATTCCGACTTCGAGGCTGTTTCGCTAGGTCGTCTTTGTGGCTAGCTTTCTCGGTTGTTTTAACCGCTTTAGCAACGTGCTTTTCTTAAACACCTCAACGCCAACATTCAACATCACCAGCTTTCTAAACTCGCTCTTTTATCCAGCAATGTCGTTAACATCTGGCATTTCGCACAGGGTTGTTTTATCTTAATTTCAACAATTTAAATAAGTGGCCTTATCGGCTAGTGGTGGCAGCGAAGCTGCGTACTTTCCTTTGTACGCCTAACAAAACGCTGTTGGCACTCCCTTCGGTCGCTGGGACGCTAACACGTGGGCTGGCTCGCTTCGCTCGGATTTTAGCCCACGTGCTAGCGCCCCAAAGCTTAGCGTTATATGCTTTTCAGGAAGCTCATCAATAAGGAATTTTATGAATCTCAACGCTACATTTTGGGGGCAAGCACTCTTCATCCTCGCTTTAGTTGTAATTTTTCTTACTATCAAATTTGCTAAAGGAAAGGCTGACAATATCGGATTGGTTGCCATTTATGCCTTCTTGCTCAACTTCTTGATTCCGCCTGTTGGGTGGTTCTATTGTTACCGATGGGCAAACAAATAATTGCCTAAAACAAATATCATCCTCTATGTAGCTGGGGTTTGTTTTTATTAGAGTGGATGTGTAAAAGGGTTTAAATTGTACGCATATAACAACTCAATCAACACACTCACTTCGTTCGCTGGGACGCATACACGCAGGGCGGCTTCGCCATTATGCCCCACGTGCCTGCGCCCGTTATTGAAAAGTTATATTCACTGGAAAGTTCTGAATGGATGTTAAAATTGCTTCTGTTTTGATAGGTGTTTGTTTAGGTTGGTTTCTAAGTCAGCTAACGACACTTACAAAACATTTCTTCCTAAGAAAACAAAAAAAGGATGCTATATACACTGAATTGAGTGATTTATCAGCTTGGCTGGATAGGTACATAAAAACATCTGAATATAATATTCTCTTGACCATGAAGGGCAAAATAGCAACTAACCTTCCAACTAAGTTACACCCATTCATAATCAATGAATATTTTCCAGTAATTTGCGCTCACTTGCCTCGTGGCGCGAGATTAGGTATTACAGAATGTATTAGCCAAATTGAGAATCTTAACGATATTTCGAATCAAATTGCAGCTTTGTTGGAAAAACCATCTGAAATAAAAAACCAAGAACTGATCAATAGGTATACATCAATGTTCTGCAGCGCATTCGAAACAAAATGGAAGGTCGACTTCCTCTTAGAGAACAAAGATGGTGATTTGAACAAGCTTTCTGGCGCTGCTAAAGAAATATCATCAAAGTTGAAAGTAAGTCTCAAAGAAATTGAAAAGAAAGCTAGTGACAAAAGTGTCAGTGATATTCAGTTCGACTACTACGAGAAAGAGTGAACATAACAATCAAATTAAGTCGCTCGCGGGCTCGCTGGGACACAAACATGGCGGCTGTGTCACTTCGTGCCAATTATAGCCGCCACGTTTGCGCCCCTTATTTGGGTGTTATACGCCATGATGAAATATTGTTGCTGCAACTGCCATAGTAAGTTTCCTTGCAAGGAGGCTGTAGATGGCTACAAGTTGGGCTCTAAAAAAGGATTTTTGTGCCCCTTCTGCAAAGCGAACTTAACGGAATTGTTTTTTAGTGGTGGCAAGAAAAGATTGAAATTTGATAGTAAAGCCCATGAAAAATGGGTGTCATTCTCAGGTTTAGTTGGCATAGTCACTTTTATAACAATGTTTGTTATTTCCGAAGGCTCTTGGATAACTTTTTTAGTTACTCTTGGTGTTATTCTTTCCTATCTTCTATGTGGTTATTTGCGCTGGGGTTTTACACCATACCCAAATGTTATTGGTACAAAAGAGCTATGAAAGGTTGTTCTGACTTGGCGTTAACAAAAAAATCAAGTCACTCACTGCGTTCGCTGGGACGCATACATGCGGGGCGGCTTCGCCATTGTGCCCCACATGCCTGCGCCCCTTATTTAAAAGTTAGGTTTCATTGTGAGATTACTTGTAATCGCAATTTTAGCTGTTGTTTTGTTTTTCCCGTTGTATTGGCTGTTTTATTTCATCACAGGCCAAGAGTGGACAGCTTGGATTGCTGGTGTTTTGGTTTGGATAGTATTCCCAATCATTATGTTAAAAATTTGGGAAACTGAATGGCGCGGAAGACTAGTTAGGATACTCAATTATGCAATTGCAACAATGTTGCTAGTACTTTCTGCAATATACTTGTATCAAAGCTATTCAGCTTCAGAATCGTTGTCGGGTCCAATTGGTTTCTTTGTGTTTTTTGGCTTGCCTTCAATTTATTATCTTTTTAAAGGTAAGTTCCATATAAATCTAAAAGGCGGAGATGAAACCTAACAAACAAATTATGGCACTCGCTAACGCTCGCTGGGACGCAAACACGTGCGCGGCTTCGCCATTATTGCACACGTGTTTGCGCCCCATATTTGGAAGTTAGGCGTCATTTACTTACAGCATTAAAAAGTTCGTTCGGACGTGACATTACAGCATCAAGGCTGTTTCGCTAGGTAGTATTCGCGGCAAGCTTTCTCGGTTGTTTTAACGGCTTTAGCAACGTGCTTTTCAGCAGCAGCACAACACCAACATTTAACATCATCAGCTTTCTAAACTCGCTCATTTATCCCACATAGTCGTTAACATCTGGCATTTCGCACAGGGTTGTTTTATCTTAAATTCAATAATTTAAACACGCGGTCTNTTTGGCTAGTGGTGGCAG
>NZ_CACSIG010000066.1:0-93114 GCF_902705815.1 Alteromonas infernus | reverse complement strand
GTTCAATTATATCCTTAACTGGACTGGTCAACTCAATTAAACCACCTCAGCAGAAGCAAAGAGCCAACATAAATCTTGAAGGCCCCCCAGAAGCAATTACTAAGCAGCTTTTAAGTATTGGTCCTCAACGCTCATTAAAGGAGCTGAAGGCTGTTACATCGTCTCCGTTTTTGAAAGCCGACGGAAACGTTCTCAATAGAACCGGCTATGATCATGATACCAAGTTGTTTCTTACTTCAAGCATAGTTAGTTTGAATTTAAATGATGCTGTAGACACACAATCACTAAAAGCCGCATTAGCAACCATATGGACACCATTTAAGCACTTCCCTTTTATTGGTGATGTTGACAGGAGTCTGATGCTCGCAAGCATTTTTACCGCGATACAGAGACCGGCAATGCCTACGGCACCGGCGTCGGATTTGATGTGCCTGTGCAGGGGAGTGGAAAGACATTGCTTGCCGAGGCCATTGGACAGCTATGTTTGGGTGAGGAACCTTCTATCTGGCCTGACGTTAGCGGAAACGGTGACGAAGAAATACTATAGAACGTCAACTGTCTTGACCGGTCCGGCGTCAATTATCTTGACCGGTTGTCGCTGAGTTATTCTTCCTGTTTTATTGCTGTTTTTCTTCGATAGCTTTCTCCCTGTAATTGAATGATATGTGAGTGATGAACGAGCCGGTCTATAGCTGCAACTGTCATGGTAGTATCGGTGAACAATGCATCCCAGTCTTCGAACGATTGATTGGATGTAATGATAAGGCTGAACCTCTCATAACGGTGCGCAATGAGTTCGAACAGCACACTGGTTTCTTGTTCTGTCTTTCTGATATAGCCGATGTCGTCCACGATTAGCACTTGGTATTTATCCAGTTTATTCAGCGCATCCTGGAGTTTTAGTTGCTGTTTGGCGTCTTGTAGGTGTTGCACCAAGGCGGTGGCCGGATAGAACTTTACGCGGGTTCCAGCTTCTATCAGGCTGTAACCTAATGCGCTGGCGAGGTGGGTTTTGCCTACACCGCTAGCACCGAACAGTAGTAGGTTTGTGGCTTGTTTAACCCATTCGTGGTTATCGGCCAGGTCATGCAGGCGCGCTTTACTAATGCCTTCTATGGCATTGAAGTCGAAGCCGCCAACGTGTTTGCCTGAGGGCAAGTTTGACTCTTTTAGGTAACGTAATTGTCGCTTGTCTGTCCGACTTGCTAGCTCCATATGGCACAACTCACTTAAGTAGTGTTCGGGTCGCCATTGTTCGTGCAGTGCTTTTTCAGCAAGGCTCTCCCAGTGGTTTCTGAACTCACTTAAGCGCAAGCTTTTTAGCATCAATGGTAGTGAAGCTGTATTAGTCATTTCGACCTCCTTGCAACAGTAGGCCATACTGTTTTAACGAATGCTGCCCCACTTGGAGTTGGGGTATATCACGTGTTTGTTGCTGGAAGCGCTCTTGGCAGTCAAACAGGCTGGGCAGTCTCCCCGTATTCAGTTGCTGCATGATAAAGCGCCCCAGCCGTATTTCGTTATCTTTTTTGCTGGCAAGGTGAAGCACTCTGACGATATAACGACAGGCATCATCTGCTTTCATATTGCCGTTAACATATTGCCAGATGCATCGGTAATCCTCGTTAGGTAATAGCTCGTCGCGCCACTGTGAACACCGGAAGGCTTGTGGCTTTTTAACCAGAGCATCTATGACGTGTTTGTAATTGACGCTGCGTTTACGCGAACTGCCTTGCGCATAAACGCGCTCTAGGGTGTAAGTCAGTTCATGACCGAGATATAAGGCTAACCTGTTATCATACACTTGTACCCGCAAGCGACTGCCTATCAGGCGGGAAGGCACTGTGTAGGTCACGCGTTTAACATTGATAGTGCTGGTGCGCGAGACGCGCACATATTCTATTGAGTAATTGACGCTACCTACAGGCGGCAATGGCTGTAATTGTCGCTGCTCTTTGATAAAGGCGGTGTTGATACGCTTGTTACGCCGCCCAACTAACTGCTGAATAAAGCCTTCATAGTCATCGCGACAGTTAAAATCGAACGAGCCGCGTATACGCAGCGCTTGTTCTAACTGCGCTTTGACATGTCGATTGCTAGACTCGATAACACCATTTTCATGCGCTACACCGGTATTATTACGTGTGGCCGTAAAACCGTAATGCGCCATCAACGACTTATAGCGTTCGGTAAATGCCTCGGCATTGTCATGGTTTCGGTACGCCGCACTTAAGCTGTCAGTGCGGACTTCTTTGGGCACGCCACCACTTTCTCTAAACGCTTTCTGAAGGCTATCGGAGAATGCAGCAAAGCTCTCACCGCCATAAACTACTTGGCAATACTGCCAGCCGCTGGCCGCTAGGCGATAGTTAAACAGCATGTGCTTACACGGCTCTCGTCCTATGGTGATAGGAGATTTGACGTGGGTAAAGTCACATATTCCCAGTAGTCCTGATTCGTGATGCTGCAAGAACATCACATCTTTAGCGCCACCGTGTAATTGTCGCCACTTCTTAATTCTGCGCTCAAGCGTACGTCGTGCTGTAGTTGGGAAGTCGTCACTATGTGATTCACATAGATGATCAAATACGCCTACCGGCGTAATCAATTCATCTTGTTGTAAGATGGGAACAACGACACTCTCCCACACCGCTTCAAGAGGATCGGGTCTGGTACGCCATTGGCGTTTTGCTTGATTAGGTTGGTGACGACCATTCTCGATTCGTCTGGCGGAGCTAACAGAGATATCCGCTTTACTGGCGGCCACTTCCTGCGTGAAATCCTTTCTGAACTTCATATATAACCTGACTTGTTTTTCTGTGATGTGATTTCCCGACACGCCATTCTCCTCGAATTATCGTGTCGAACCTTAACAGAACAACCGGTCAAGATAGTTGTCGCTTTATAAAATACGTAAAAGGCTGCTTTCCACGCTTAAAAGTTGTAAGCGCTACATTATATGGGATAACGTTTTGGGCGTGTTCGATTCCAAAGCCTTCGCATCATTTTTAACAAGTGATACTTTTCAGGACAGGCAGCTCGGCACGTTAAATCACCTGTCTTTATCCAATAGAGTTTCTCTTACCTTAACTGGCAATAACCATACACTATGGGTGATATGTGTCGTCGCGTGCTGCGTTGTCGTACTGACCCACAATCAGATAATCCCCATATACGCTCATTCGATCTCAGCTCCGTTCAGTATGTAAGCGATAATAGGGAAAAAACTATTGCTGCAGCTTTAACTCTAATGGCTGCGTTTAAAAAACAGAGCGCGAGAGCGCCTGGTAAATTAGCCAGCTTTGAAGACTGGAAGGAGATGGTGAGGCAACCTATCGCTTGGCTAGCTAGTGTTTTCCCTGAAGAACGATTATGTGAACCTGTCAAAGCAATAGACGATGTTCAAAGTGAAGATCCAGAGAAGGCAGCTTTCACTGAGTTTATTGAGCGGGTGCTCTTAATCTTTGAGAATAGAGAGTTCACAGCGAATGAGTTATCACGGCTAATCGAACTTCCAGAGATGGTGGAACAATCCCTAATGTCAGTATGGGGCACTTGTTGGTGAGAAAACATCTACTCGAAGTATTGGGAAGCAGCTGTCTTTTAGAAATAATAGGGTAGTGGATGGTATGCGCCTGGTTGCTTTGGCAAAGACTCCAGTACAAAGGTCATTAACTGGCGCGTTGAACGCTCGTCGGCATAAGTCTCCGAAGTTTCGAGTTTAAAGAGTTTATTTTGATTGCTCTGGGTATATATATAATATGAGTTAGTGTATATTTTCGTCGGTCTCTTGAGAGAAACCACGTAACACTCCGAAACTACGGAATTAAATACAAGGAATGTCTATGAACAAGCTCTTATTTCTCCTGCTCCCACTGTTTTTGTCAGCTTGCACCATCCATCGAGTTGAAACTCAAAAGCGGGATATTCCTCTAACGCTCAGGTCTGACATTTCGATTGTTGGCGTTACGAATTACTATGATGGGGATAAATATCAGCTTAGTAATGGTGTTGAAGTTGACAGACGGCAGTTGCAGACGATCAGAGCCCTGTCAGAACGGTATGGGAACGACCCAAGGGTTACAGAACTGCTTAGTTGGATGCGTATTGAGTATGATGCGATTGCGCAACTTTATGAGATATACCCAAGGTTTACGGGGGCATTCGGAGACCATTCGATTTATAACTATATCGTTCTAAGAGATGATGAAGCGTTTCTTAGGCTGAAACTAAAGTTTACTAATAATGACTGGCTATTCGTTGACAGTTTCGTAGTCGCGGCAGATGACTACAGATGGAACTCCCCATCTTTCGAGTTTACAAAAGACAATAACGCGACATTGGTCTGGGAATGGATAAATGTGCTACCCGACGAAAAGCTAAATTATGCCATTGAGAAGCTCTGTGAGGCGGACGTTAGTTACATACGGTTCTACGGCCAGAAGTATAAGATGGACTGGGAAGTGAGTGATAGGGCGAAACGGAACCTTAGAGATATAAGAGAGCTTTACCGCAGAATGGAAGAGATCAAGCAAGCTAATAACCTGTCACTCGACGATAACATAATTTCTAAAGTTGAAAACCGGTATCAGTAGTCACCTGTCCAAAAATGCAAAATTTTTTTGTAGAGAGCTCGAAGTTCGGCCTGAAGGTGGGGTGTAAAAAAAGGTCCCCCTCTTCATACTTTGGCTACCTAATACGCTGAGCTCGCCAAGAAACCTGAGTTTTAGTAACCAAAGTCAGGTTTTAAGCGAAGCTTATGACCGAAAGCACCAGCAGTATTTCTGCTGTAGGTATGATTGGAATTGACGATAATCCGGATGACTTAAGTAGTCTCCGTGAACGTCAACGGGAGCCTTAATGCTCCCGTTACTACTTGGAGACAACAATAAGTTTCTAATAAATGATTTCAGTTTGTGCTGGAGAGATCAAAAAGTGAATCTGGCCCGGATATGCCTTGGTTAGTCTCACGGAATTATAACCTTATAATATCACTTTTCATATTTGTGAAGCCAGACGAAGTGATACACATTAGAAATGTGTTTTAGCAGTACTTTGAGTAGTATCTTCTCTATTGTCTTACCTTTGTATTAAGATAAAAAATTAGTTATGACTAAGGTTCGAATCAGGGTAGACGCACCATCTATTTATTCCCCTAGTAAAACATTTTCATCCTGCTTTAAGAAAATATAACGTTATTTTCTCAGTACCCTAATTTCATAAATTCAAAGCCTCGTAGTTTTTCCACAAAACCCTTGATATCCATATACTTAAACTGGCTATCGAGCGGCAAACAAAGCACGTGGATAGAAGTAATGCTGTTCAGTAAATATAAAGTCGTGAGTAGGTTTGATGTCTAAAGCGGTTACGGCAGTGACCTAATATACGGCTTCTAATTCTGTACGTCACTTTTTGCCGCACAGTTGTTTCATGCTTACAAAACGTCAGTTTTCCAGAGTAAGCGCATGCAAAACATTCGAACCGAACAAATTAATATTCACGTTATTGGCGTGGGCGGCTGTGGCGGTAATGCTGTAAGTAATATGGCCAATCTTTGCTCACATGAAAATATTAGATTTAGCTCTGTTAACACCGATATCGCCGCTTTGCATAGATGCACAAATCATGAAGTGGTATTGATAGGGGAGGCGACAACAAAGGGTTATGGAGCGGGGGCCGACCCGTGTGTAGCAAGCGATGCAGCCATTCAGAGTAAAGATGCCTTAAAGGCGTTAATAGAAGACGCCGACCTTATCATCATTATCGCAGGGCTAGGAGGCGGAACGGGAAGCGGTGCATCGCCAATTCTTATTGATTTAGCTAAAGAGAGCGACATCGATGTGATGTGCTTTGTTACTCTACCTTTCAAAACAGAGGGGGGAAAGCGAAGCGACATTGCAAGAAACGCACTAGAGACAATACGAAGCAAAGCGAACGCAACATTAGTGATGTCTAACGATTCATTGCTTTCTGCACTAGATGAAACCGTAGGCCTTCTCTCAGCATTTCGTCACTGTGATACGCAAATGCACAGAATTGTTGAAGCCATTATCGTAATGCTAACCAATACTGGCTATATTAACGTTGATATCAATGATTTTAGCCACATTCTTTCTTTAGAGGGAGACACTGCGCTGGGAGTAGGTATAGCTGAAGACGACAGTTCGTTAAGCAAAGCATTAAAGCATGCTCTAGAAAACCCATTAGTTGATAAGCAGAATATTATCGGGGCGCAAGGCGTTATCGCACAGCTAACGTGCAGGGAAGAGCCCAGTTTAGCTATGTATGAAGAAATGCTAGCCACGCTTCAATCTTTGGTTGATGGCCCTCAAACTCTCATTATTACAGGCGTGACTCTATCTCCAGAATTACCCCATTTTGGTGAAGTGTTAATTATCGCGACCGGTGTGCCCTTAAAGAAACAGAGCTTTGAACAAGAGGAAAATGTGATACCTATGAAGCAGGCCTCTGTACCGACATCATCGAGAAAGGATGCGGCATATTTGGATATACCTGCTTTTGTGAGGCTTCAGGGCAGAGAGTTACCTTAGTTAGTAAACATCTGATTATTTTGCACGGCTTTTTCCTGATAAGCGAAGTACAGCCTTTCAGAAAGCTCAGCAAAATACTGCCGCAGTTTTTGAGGGGCAATGACCTCTATGTTGTCGCCCAAGCCCCTTAAGAAGGCGCGTAGTTTATTGGTATCTTTCACCGTGGCGGTAAGCAGGGACTTATCTGCTTGGGTAGATTGCGTAATTACCTGATCGTTACTTAGCCTGTAACCGTGGAGTAAAAATAAAGAGTTGTTTTTAACCAATAACTTAAGCTCTATATCTTCTTTGTTGTTAGCCGACAGGGTCTGGACACTTTCTAATTCACCAAATTCTTGTTGGCAGTCTTCATCGGTTACAGTAACGTTTCTAATAAACTGTAACGGCAACGCATAGCGCCTTTTGTGCAGCGAACCAAAGGTACATACAAAGAGTTGCCGACCATCCTGTTTCACCAGCCCCATAGGGTTAACTCTATCGTAATGTTTCCAAACCATTTCATTACCGCCACTAAAAATACGCTTAATATCGGCAGAGATTTGCTTCTTGAAAAAGATCGCACTTTTTAATCGTTCAAACGAAGCTGCGTCTATTTCTGGTGGTATAAGCGGCTGGGAAACTTGTGAATCGGCCACCGACCTTAGCCAGTTTGTAAGCAAGGAATCACTGTCTTGCTGTAAGACCTGACTTGCTTTTGCAAAGTAAGGCTGCATTTCTTTGAGTGTAGAGTTTGGAAGCGTAGCACCGGATTGTTCAAGCACCTTAAAAGCCAGAGCGGTATTCCCGTCCATTAAGCTTAAGTTGAGCTTCTTAAAGTTCGCGTTAATAAACCAGCCGTAGGGTTTCGAACGCTTATCAACGTCCAGCCCAAATAGCCCAATATTTTCTAGGCTGACTAAGTCCCGCTGTACCGTGCGCATGTCGATATTGTGGTGGCCGCAGTTTTGTAAGTTCTCAAAAATTTGGCGGCTAGAAACCTTTCTAGGCGCGGAAGGCACAAATTGAAGAATGTCGAGTTTGCGTTGAAATGCACTCATAGTGGCGAACTGGCTTTTGCGATAGTAACTTCACCATAGCATAGAGATAGCTTGCGACAAAAAGTGTCGCATGTTGGAATGTTTTTCGACTTATTAGCAAGGCTATCGAGCGAAGTATACTCTTAAAAGCCCTGCGGCTGCGTACACTCAGTCAAAGGTGCTATAAAGACAGACCTCAAACGGTAATATGAATTGACCATGATCTACTAGACAGGGCTTCCTTTGTATATTTTGTCACAATTATTTTGTGGTTTGCCTCTAGTTTGCGCTAAGCATAAATTTTATAGGCTACACTTAAACGGTGGTGGTCATTTTTTTACATTGACGCTATCCAACAATTAGCACTCGCGGGAGTAAGATGAGCTTAACAAAATACCAAGAGCCCCCGTTATTTGAACAGCATGGAGCAGCCGAAAGGCGGTTCCTTCAGCTTATTAGTGCGCTGCCAAAAGTATCGGTGCAAGGTTACGATAAGCACCGCAACGTTATCTACTGGAACAAATCAAGTGAAGACATGTATGGCTATAGCAAGGACGAAGCCTTAGGTCAAAAGCTTGAGGACCTCATTATTCCTAACTTCATGAGAGATGACGTTGTTAAATTTCATCAGCGTTGGATTGAGTTCGACGAAGCCATTCCCTCTAATGAATTAGTGCTGAAAAAAAAGGACGGGCAACCCATTCATGTTTTTTCGTCTCATGTAATGTTAAAACAAGGTTCGGACTCGCCAGAGATGTACTGTGTTGATATTGACTTAAGTGAACAGCACGAGATACGTCTAGAGCTCGAGCGTATGGCGTCTACTGACTTACTGACCGATTTAGCCAATAGACGCGAGCTTGAACAGACGTTAATCTCTATTATCGAAGACGTGACGCATTCCAACTCAGGCTTTGCGCTGTTCTTTATCGACCTTGATATGTTCAAAGAAATTAACGATACATTAGGGCATACATGGGGCGATGAATTGCTAAAAGCAGTAGCGAAACGTTTGGTTAGCTGTATTGATAGCGCAAATGGCATGCTAGCTCGATTTGGTGGCGATGAATTTGTTTATGTTGCGAATAACATAACCGACGAAATTCAGTGTGAAGAAATCGCAAAAACGCTTACCGACTGTTTCAAAAAGAGCTTTGAGCTTAGTACTGAAAGCGTACACATAACATCGAGTATCGGTATTAGCATATTTCCAAGGGATGGGGATGGCATTGACGACCTTTTAAAGCACGCTGATGCGGCTATGTATCAAGCGAAGGCTGAAGGGCGCAATAGGTACCACTTTTTTACCAAGACGTTAAGTCAGAGGTTGCGGCAGCAGCGAAATATTGCTGCTCGTCTACGTGAATCGCTGAAAAAGGACGAATTTGAGCTTTTATTCCAGCCCCAAATAGATGTCAAAACCGGCAAGTTTACATCCTGTGAAGCCTTACTTAGGTGGCGCCCTTTGGATGAAGAAAGTGCTGTACCGCCAAATATCTTCATACCTATTGCTGAGCGCAGCGAACTGATAGCAGACATAGGGCGTTGGGTATTAGAAAAAACCTGCCAGCAGTCGAAAAAATGGAAGAAAAAGGTATAGAAGTTCGCATCGATATAAATGTTTCAGGCAAAGAGTTGGAAGAAAGCTCCTTCTTTGAGCGCTTAACTGCCTGCCGGTCGCATTATGGGTTATCGCCTGAAGATATTGGTTTAGAGCTTACTGAAAACGTTCTGATCAAATCGGATGATGCAATTTTGGAAAATTTACGTGCTCAGCGAGACTTAGGTGTTAAAAATCTATAGACGATTTTGGTACTGGCTACTCTTCACTGAGTTATTTGAAGCAGTTCCCCGTGAGTCATTTAAAAATCGATCGCTCGTTCTTAAAAGGCGCGCCTGAAAACGCCTACGACAGCGCCCTGATGGAGGCCATTGTAAACGTGGGTCACAAACTCGACTTGAAGATAGTGGTTGAAGGGGTAGAGACACAAAGTCAATCTGACTATTGTAAATCGTTGAATGTCGAATTTATTCAAGGCTTTTTGTATTCAAAACCCATTAGCGCCGAGGCCATTGAAGCTCTGCTTGAAAAGCAATAAGCCTGATATAAAAAGAGGCGCTTTTGCGCCTCTTTTTTGCATTTATTACTTGGAAAGCTTCAATTTCTTACCTGCAAAACCCCATGTGCAGGTGCGCCTAACTCCCCCTACGTTGCAACAGTATGTGAACCTTAATACACATTCCAAAGTGCAGGTTTAGCAAAATAATAGCCTTGCTGATGTTCTACACCTAGCTTGTTCAAAGCCACAGATTCGGCTTCGGTCTCTACCATTTCTGCAATTACTTTTATATTCAGGCCAGTCGCTATATTGATAAGGCTAGACACGAACAGCTGATTGTCTTTATTGGTATGAATGCTTTGGGTCAGTCTTCCGGAAATTTTAACAAACTGCGGTTTAATCGCGCGTAGGCCAGAAAGCGATGCAAAGTGGTCGCCAAAGTGTTCAACAGTGACTCGACAACCCAGCTTGATCAATTGTCTGCACAGCGATTCTGCATAGTCTCGATACTGTATTAGCGCGGCATCTTCAACTTCGAAAAGAAGCCTAGGGCATAGCGCTTGTCGCTGGGTTAATTCGTTAACCAACCAATCTCTAAATTCACCATTGGCAATTGACGTAATACTTAAATTGACGGCGACTTGCTGAGAGGTCACTTCCATCTTTTTAAACACGATGCTGGTAACCAGTCTGTCGACTTGTGGTATTAGGTCTAATCGCTCAGAAGCAGGGATAAGCTGCGACATGGGTATGACTTCGTTGGTATCTTTGTCTTTAAAGCGCCCAAATGTCTCATAGTAAGCGGGAATATTTTGCTCTATATTCATAACCGGCTGAATCATAATGTCGGCATACTGCTGAGCGACAATATAGTTAAGTCGTTCGCGCCATCGCGTATTGCTGTGTACGTGAGATATTTCCGAAGCCAACTCCCAACCGCTTTGGGTTTTCATGGCAGCGATAAGCGCACTATCCACACTTTCCATGACTTGCGGCATAGACATAGTGCCGGTAAAGCGAGTAATACCGATATACGTGGCTTTGGTGCCATCGCGTAATGGCGAGGCGCTAGTGCATTGCTTTGATATGTTAGTCAGCATGAGATCTCTTGCTGGCTTTTCCATGGCCTCGCAAATTAATGCGAAATCTCCACCAGTCAATCGAAACACAAAGCGCACGTTGCTGTTGTTTTTGGTTTCTTCAACCAAGATGTTCGCTATCGCTTTAACATAGTTATCACCCGGCACCATACCTAACTTGGTATTAATACTGGCCAGTTGCGCTAGCCGTACAATAATAAGCTCTTTTTCTTGTGAGGTTGCGTTTTCGTTTAATAGCGCACGCATGTGGCGCTCAAACGCGCCTCTGTTGGCTAGTTTAGTTAATGAATCTTTGCTCGCTTCTTTTTTAAATAGCTCAGACTGGCGTGTAAGTTCATCGAACTTCGAGGCTAGCGTGCTTGAAAGGGTATTAACGCTACTCGTCAACTGTTCACAGTCGCCAGAAGAGGCACTCACTTGGGGCGACGTGAAATTATGGCTCCCCATATCGTTAAGTTTTCTAACGGTATCTTCGATAGGTCGCTTAAATCGTCGATTCATTACTGCAACTAACAATGAAACAAGCAGTGAAAGCGCGACAAAGGCGATAATATTCCTAAGTAGTACGTTAGTGAACCTGGTGTATACCTCAAGCTTATTTGATGTGAGTACGAGCGCGCGCTGACTATCGCCTAAAGGTATGCGTTTTTCCAATTCTGAATTGGAATCGATTGACGTGAACCACGATGGTACAGCGTTCTGAATTGCCGCTTCTCTTTTGGCTACCACACTACCGCTTGCGTCAACAATTGCGGCGTAAGATATATGGGGCTGCGATACTGTACTTTCTAGAAGGGTGCTAAGGACTAGCTCCTCTGTCTGCGGTGACAGAGAGGAGAGCTGATCAATGTTTTTTCTATAATTTGCCGCGCTTTTTTCAGCCTGTAGCGTGACCGCCTCAGACGTGTTTAATTGTAACTCACGTAGTTCGGCGACAGACAATGCAGTAAACGCTAAAAACAATAGGGCAACAACACCCCAATTAGTTTGATTAGTTAGCTTCATTACTAGCAGTTATCTCCTTTAACTGAGAAATTAAGTCTTTGCTCAATAAATAGATGTAACGTTAATGGGCATAATTGTAGCCTACAGAGTATGCGCATACTATTTATGAACAATAATACTCATAAATGTATAGCAAAACATAACGTTAAGCGAGAAGTAATGACGCTTTGATATGGCCTTTAGTGGTTATAATGTGTCTAGCCACCATGCCCTATTAAGTGCTTTATCAGCGTTTGGAGGTGCTTCCTGTCGCTGACTGTTTAGGCTGTTGGAAGTAGCGCCATTTTGGCGCTACTCGTTACAACGTACTAAACAGAGCGAAATGTCTAGGCTATTCAGATTTAATACCATGGAAGGTACAGTGCAGTACTGGCAAAATAAGCAGCGTAAGTACGGTTGCCACTGTCAGGCCAAACACAATTACTATTGCCATTGATGCAAAGAAGGCATCAGAAAATAGCGGTATCATGCCTAATATGGTGGTAATGGCCGCCATAGACACAGGGCGTACACGAGAGACCGACGCTGCGACAACTGCGTCAAACGCGCCGCTATTGCCTTTGGCCTGCACGTTAATCTCTTCCATTAACACAATGCCGTTTTTAAGCACCATACCAATAAGGCTTAAGCTTCCCAGCAGGGCCATAAAGGTAAAGGGGGCGCCAACTAACACTAAACCGCCAATAATACCAATGGTAGTCAGTGGAATAACGCCCCAAATGGCTAGCGCTTGACGCAGCTTTCCAAACAGCAACACGGTAATAATAAACATGCCTAAGATACCAATAGGCATACTCGCAAACAGGGCGCTTTGCGCATCGCGAGAGGTTTCGTATTCGCCGCCCCATTCAATGCGATATCCATCGGGCAGCGATAGTTCTTCTACTAATGGGCGTACCTTCGCTTGAACGCTGGCAGCGGTTTCGCCAGAAAGGGGAAGTGGCTCAGCGTAAACCGCTAGCATACGCACCCGATTGCGGCGCTTAATGATAGGGTTATCAAGAGTAACATCTACATTGCTGACTACGTCAGCCATGCTGATATATTTCCCTTGTTCTTGACTCCACACATTCAGCGAAGCGAGATTGTCAATATCATAGCGTTGGTTAAGGTCGTTGCGCATGACAATAGGAATTAAGTCACTGCCCTCGCGGTATAACCCTACCGTTTCACCTTCGTTATTGAGCAGAAATGCGGTGTGAACGGCATCTCGGGTTACGCCGATGCGACGCGCTTGTTCTTCAAGAAAGACCGGCTCCACAAAAGGCACCTTGTTACTCCAAGACAAACGCACGCTATCCATGGTTTCCTCTGCTTGGAATATCGCTTCAATATCACTGCTTATCTCCCTTAGTACGTCGGGCTCAGGGCCATAAATTCGGGCTTCAATAGCCGCTTTAGCCGACGGGCCTACTTGAAGCGCCTTTACTTTGTACTGCGCGTTAGGGAAATCTTTGCGTACCAGTTCTATGATTTCTCGCATACGCGCATCGCGCGATTCAACCGTGTTGGTTTCCACAATTAGCTGACCGTAGCTGGCGTACCTGTCTTCAGGGGCGTAGGTGAGGGTTAGCCTTTGCGCGCCACTGCCAATAACACTGGTGACATTGGCAATGTCTTGCATGCCCAACACGTTAGCCTCTAAGCGGCGTATTGATTGCTCAGTGGTTAATATGTCGCTGCCCTCAGGTAGCCATAAATCTACAAAAAAGAGCGGCGTTGACGAGTCGGGGAAGAAGGCGTTTTTAACAAACTTCCCTGATGCCAAGCTGCCCCCAAGAGCAAGGAGTACCACGCCTATGGTAATGTAGCGGTGGTTAATGGCACTCGTGAGTACGCGCTTATACGTAGTAAAAATAATGCCTTTGTATGGGTCGTCGTTTTCGTCACTTGAACCGCGCTCTTTTTCTGTATTAAACAATAAATTAAAAAAGAACGGGGTAATGGTAAGCGCGGTGATCCAGCTTAAAAACAAAGAAAAGCACAATACCCAGAACAGGGAACCCACAAACTCGCCCGTTGCGTCAGGAGAAAGCCCTATAGGTGCAAAAGCGGTAATGGCGATAACCGTAGCACCTAACAGGGGTAGCCCATTTTGACTCACTACATCTTTCGCCGCTTGTAGTTTGGTCTGGCCTTTTTTCACACCAATAAGCATGCCTTCGGTAACCACGATCGCATTATCTACTAACATACCTAGCGCAATAATAAGCGCGCCCAAAGATATTTTCTGCAGCTCTATCCCTTTTACCGACATCAATATGAACGTGCCAAGAATAGTAAGCACTAATATCAACCCCATAAGCACGCCGCTGCGCCAGCCCATGAATAGCAGTAAGACGAAAATAACAATGGCAACGGCTTCGGCAAGATTAATTAAAAAGCCGGTTACGGAATCGTCTACCACGGAAGGTTGGTTGTAGACGGTATTAAGGCTCATACCCAGCGGCATTCGCTGCTCGAGTTCGGCAATTTTGGTATCTAAGCGCTTACCAACATCAACAACGTTAACCGCCGATGCGAAAGAAACGCCAATCGACAGCGCCGGCGTGCTATCGCTGTGATAAAGATTAGAAGGTGTGTCATTTAATGTGCGCTCGATGGTAGCAATATCCGTTAAGCGAATAAGTCCACTCGCCGGAGACCCAATCACTACTTGGCCAAGGGCTTCTAAATTATCGAATTCGCCGGTTGGCTGAATAGACAAACGTTTGCCTTGAACTTTAATCGACCCTGCATTACCCACCACATTTTGAGCCGTTAACAGGCCTGCAATAGACTCGGCTGATACATTCAGCGTTTTCATTTTATCGTGATCAAGAGAAACGATAATTTGCTCGTTTACCGTACCTGCAATAGAGACTTTTTTAACGCCTTCCACAAGCTGGATTTCGCGCTGCATTAAATCAGCAAAGTCTTCCATTTGTTTTAAGGTGTAATCTTCGCTTTGAAGCGTCATCAAAAGACCAAACACATCGCCAAAGTCGTCGTTCACGATAGACGTACCGGTACCCGGCGGAAGCGAGGCTTGCGCATCACCCACTTTGCGGCGTAGGTTGTCCCAGTATTGCTCTAAATCTTTGGCTTGAACGCTAGTTTTTAACTCAACGGTAATTTGCGATAGCCCCACCATGTTTACGGAACTAATGCGCTTTACATTAGGTATTCGCTGAATGGCTTTCTCAAGCTGCAGAGTTACCTCTTCTTCCACTTGTTCAGGCGTGGCCCCAGGGTATTGGGTAATGACAAGGGCATTTCTTATAGTAAATTCTGGGAATTCTAGCTGCCCTAAGCCTAAGAAGGTAACGATGCCGCCAACACCTAAAATGATGGCAACCATCCAGCTAATAACTTTTTGACGAAAAAAATACTCGACCATGACTTACAGGCCTCCTTCTTTCGTCCACTCCGATACAGACTGGCCCTCTTTGACAAGGTGCGCGCCTGCCGCAACTATCTTATCATCATCCTTTAGCGGCCCTTCCACTAATAAGCCATTTGAAATGCCACGGGTAATTGTTACTTCAACGGCTTCAACACTGCCTTTTTGGGCATCATCAGCGCTAGGTTTAAAGCGCCATACAATGGCTTTTTCTGGTTGTGCGTTATCAGTCACTACCGCGCCGAAGGGCACTAGCCACAGCTTGGTGTCAGACTCAATCAGTTTAGACATATCCAGCAAAACGGTTGCACTCATACCAGAGAGCACATTGATATCGTCAGGCTCTGGCAGGGTAACCGTAACTTCGTAACTTAACTCACCTTGTCGGGTGGAGCTTTCGTGGTCTTTATACATTGCGCCGTAGCGCTTTTCTGGCATACCCGAGAAGGTCACCCAAGCCATTTCCGAACTACGGTTTTTACGCGCCCGCGAACGGTCAATCATACGCATTTTTTGTTCTGGCAGTTGAAAAGTAACGTCAATGGCGCCCGGCATATGCAGTTCAGCAATGGTCTGTTGAGGCACTATAACTTGATAGTTCTCTACAGGAACCGACGCAATCAGACCTGCAAAGGGGGCGCGAAGCTCGGTATAGCTCAGCTGGTCTTGGGCGTTAGTGAGGTTGGCTTTAGCAGCTAAAAAGTTTGCCTTGGCTTCATCAAAGGTCGAGCGGCTTACGGCGCCTTTTTCAACAGACGCTTCCATGCGCTCAAACATGGCCGACGACACATCAAACTGTGATTGGGCTGTAGCAAGTTGCGCTTTCGCATCTCTGTCATCTAGCCGCGCAATAAGCTGGTTTTCTTTAACTTCTTCTCCGGCTTTTACGTTTAGTTCCTGTAGCTTTCCGCCAATGCGAAATGAGAGGTTTGAGTATTCAGAAGCTTCAACTTGGCCGGGGAATTTGGCAATGGTCTCGTCAGAATGCTGTACGTTATAAAGGGTCACTGGCGCGTAGGGCACCGCTTTAGGTGGTGTCGGGGCATCTTCACAAGCACTCACCCCAATAAGCGCTACAAACGTAATCACGGCACGAAGAATTGCGCGGTGAAACAGACTTCTTTCAGTCGACATGGTGACTCTCCATTTAAATAAACCACTACTGCACCCCATAGTTAACCACGGGTTTGTTATCGTTTTACTAAAGCGCACGTTTTTCCCCTAACGGCCTGTATGTTAAAAACGCGCTCACCTAGTTTTAAGAACACACAGGTTATAGGTTTTTTTTTCCCATTTCGATCAGGTTTTTAGTTATTTCTTCAATGACATGACAGTGAAAATGCGAAGTAACGAGTACGCGGCGAACGTCAAAAGCCCGTATTACCTTTTCGTGTTCTTTGGTCTTTCATCTGGCTGAAGCTCTTCGGCATAGCCTTTTGGTGGCGGTGTCCAGCCACGCATTTTAGAGTGCTTGTCGTGTAAATCGGCCTTTAAGGCATTTTCGATAAGCGCTTCTAACTCAATAAATAGCTTAAGGTAGTTGTTATCGACGCGTTCGCCGCTCGAATCGTCAGCCCACGCGTGATACAGCACGTCATTTTGTTGCGACTCAATATTCTTGTATGCCATTTTTTGTCGCTCTACTTGAAAGGGGTGAACATTGAGCGAACGCAGGGCTTCTGCCCCCATTTCTAACGCGCTATGGTAAGTTTCAGACACAACGTAGTCAGCGCCAAGCTGGCGTAAACGGTAGCCGTGGCCGCGGTCAAAGGCACGGGCTAGCACCTTAATGTTTGGGTAAGCGTGCTTGGCGTATTTGACCATTTTGGCTGCGGTTTCCCTGTTGTCTATGGCAATAACCATTAACGAGGCTTCATGAATATCCGCCGTATGCAGTATGTCTGGCTTAGATGCATCACCAAAGTACGCTTTTGTACCAACGCGGCTCATTAGGTCTATTTGCTCTGAACGTATATCAAGCACCACAGTTTCAACGTCGTTGGCCATTAACAATCGATTGATGATTTGTCCGAATCGGCCAATGCCCGCAATAACCACGGTACCTTTTTCATCAATGGTATCTTGGTCGCGTTTTGACTTTTTATTTCGATAACGAGGAATAATGGCTTTGTCGAATAAAATGAAAAGCCCTGGGGTTAAAAACATCGAAATTGCCACTACTAGGGAAAGTAGTGAGATAATATCTTTAGGCAATACATAGTTTTGAGACGCGAAACTAAGCAAGACAAAGCCGAATTCACCGGCCTGCGCAAGGCTTAAAATAAACAGCCACTTGTTGGTGCCTTTAATTTTAAAGATAAGCGCAATAAGGAACAGCACGGCGGCTTTTGTTAGCATAACGGCAAGGGTTAAACCTGCAATAAGCATGGGGTTTTCAGATAAGACTGAAAAGTTAATGCCTGCGCCCACTGTGATAAAGAAAAGGCCTAGCAATAAACCTTTAAACGGTTCTATGTTTGCTTCTAACTCGTGCCTGAATTCACTGTTAGCCAATACCACCCCTGCTAAGAATGCGCCAAGCGCAGGAGATAGGCCCACAAGCCCCATAAGCGCAGCAATGCCGATAATAAGCATAAGTGCGGTAGCGGTGAAAATTTCTCTTAACCCAGACGCTGCCACAAACTTAAACAGCGGGCGGCTTAAGTAATGGCCACCAATGGTGAGAAAGGCAACCGAACTAATAATAACAAGCCCATAGGCCCAAGGCGCCAAGCCGTCTACCAAGTTAAAGCTGTCGTGTGCCTCGCCGCCTCCTTGCTCACCGCCGGCTGCAACCAGTTCAGGTATGGCTAAAAGAGGAATAAGCGCAAGCATAGGAATAACCGCAATATCTTGAAATAGCAGGACGGAAAAAGCGCTTTTTCCTCCTTCAGATTTCTGAAGCCCTTTCTCTTGCAAGGTTTGCAGTACAATCGCGGTTGAAGAAAGAGCGAAAATAAGGCCGATGGTGAGTGATATACCAAACGGCTGCTTCAGCGCCAGCGCGGTAGCGGTTATAAGCGCAGTGGTTAACGTTAGCTGCAGGCCGCCAAGGCCCAAAAGTTTCGATTTCATGGCCCACAGAGAACGAGGCTCAAGCTCTAAACCAACTAAAAATAGCATCATTACAACGCCAAACTCTGCAAAGTGCTGTATAGCAACGGTTTCATCACCAACAAGGCCGAATATAGGGCCAATCACTAATCCGGCAATTAAATAACCTAAAACAGAGCCTAGCCCTAGTCGCTTGGCTATAGGCACGGCAATAACCGCGGCCACCAAGTAGATAAATGCGTATAAAAAATAACCCGTCACATTAGTTTCCTTCACTCGTATAAAGGTCGGCGAGATTTTCCATACGCTTAGCTTTTTCTGTATCCAGCGTATTGGTGGTCAGTTGAGTAAGCAAGGTTCTCCACTTTTCTTTGTGTTCCGCTACCCGATGCTCTTCTTGCGCTGTGCGAGAGCCAAATATGGCAAAGGGCGCGATATAGTTCATATGAGTGATCTGTGCCATCTGTTCCAATGGCTGCAGCAACTGCCTAATGGTGTAGTGGTTAAACCCCTCGCTTTGGTAGGCTTTTTCTTTGCCTCCTGCGCTTATGGCACAAAGAAACAGCTTATCTTTAAGCGCTGTGCCTTCATGGCCATAGGCAAAGCCATATTCCAATACTAAATCTTGCCATTCTTTTAATATCGACGGTGTTGAATACCAGTAAAGTGGAAAGAGAAAAACAATCACATCGTGGTCAACTAAACGTTGTTGCTCCCGTTCAATATTAATATTGAAGTCAGGGTACTGTGCATACAGGTCGACAGCGGTTACTTGTTTATTCAACTTCGCTTCGTTGAAAAGCGGGACGTTCACCTCCGAACGAGCTGGCGCTGGGTGAGCAAAAAGAACCAATACCTTCTTACTATGCTTGTTCCCTTCAATGGTGTTTGTATCAGTCATACAGCTTTACTCATTTATTCTTCCACACCGAATATCAATAGTTTCACACGGCTTTTTGTTCGAGCACCAAGGCTGTTTCGATCAAATGTAATATGCCGTTTAGAGCAATTAATAATGTCTTTTTCCTCAAAGTTATAAGGTTACTAATTATCATTAGGTTGAAAAAAGTAACCTGATAACCATTATGAACTCACCTTTAAAATACCAAATATAACGATGACGGAACGTTATTTTTAACTTTGACTTAAAACAGTATAACCATGAAAACACCACTTAAAACACTCGCAGTTGCATTATCTTTACTTTCTTCTTTTACATCACTTTCTACTCACGCCTTACCTCAGGGGAGTGAATTAAAAGCGGGGGCTGCGGCTTGGAACATGCTCGATGATGTAGACCGATACGCCATGCACGTCGCTTATATTCATAAACCGCTGACGTCGTTTTATGGCCTGCGGCCAACGGTACTTTTAGTTAATGCTGATAAAGGGCAGCACTATTTTGCGGCGGGTGTAGCTAAAGATGTTTATGAATATGAAAGCTTTTCGGTACGCCTAGCCTTTCATGCTGGCATAGTTGATGAGTCGGAAAATTTAGGCGATACCATCGAGTTTTACTCGTCAATTGCTGCGCTATATAACGTAACAGACGATGTATCGCTAGAAGCTGAAATCGGGCATATCTCTAACGGTGGGTTAGGCGATACAAACCCGGGCTCTGAATCTTTTGTGCTAAGTGGGCACTATCGCTTTTAAACCGTGGCGTGTCATTTCTCGCGGCGATGTTTTGCAACTTAGCTAGCACTTCTCAACCAGTTAGCGAGCTTTGCAATTACAAGCTACATGGCAAAACGATAGTAACCATCCCGCTTCATAGGCGGGATGGTTACTCATGGCACTCGCCAAAAGCGCGTTTACATGGCTGGCGCTTTAGGCGGTCAATGCTTTCTTAACATCGTTTGCAAGCATTGGAAGGTGTCGCATGCGTACCCCAACGGCTTGATAAACGGCGTTACCTACTGCTGGCGCCACGCCTATGACACCAGGTTCACCTAGGCCAACTGGAAATTCATCACTTTCAATGAATTCTATGTCCATATCCGGCACATCGGCCATGCGAAGCGGCTGGTAAGTGGTAAGGTTTTTCTTTGCAACGTAACCGTCTTTTATTTCGTTGTGTTCAAACAACGCCAAGCTGGTACCCCAAAGTAAAGCGCCTTCCATTTGCGCCATAGCACCGTCGGGGTGGATGATTATGCCCGCATCGGCCACTACCCAAAGCTTCTTAAGGGTAATTTTGCCAGTATTTTTGTCTACGTGAACATGCGCTGCGGTTGCCAGCCATGCAGGCATGGTGCGCTCTTGGCCTGCCGTCACGCTATAGCCAATACCTTCATTCTCACCTAAGCTTACATTCGCGGTTTTCTTTTTAAGTATTTCGAGGGTATTCGCTAATCGCTTAGCGCCGCCCACGCTTTCAGGGGCTTTTCCTGCTTGCTTACCTTTACCATCTAGCATGGCAAGTCTGAAGTCCACAGGGTTTTGCTTGGTCTTGTGCGCAATTTCGTCAATAAAGCTTTCAAGCCCCCATACTATCCAACCTTGGCCGACCGAGCGCAGCCACCCTGGAGTAAAAGTGTCTTGGGCCACTTTGTTATTAATAACCCGTGCTCTGTGATGCTCCATGGTATACCAGTGGTCAGAACCAGAAGCAGAAAACGGATCGACTTTACCTTTACCATCAACGCCGTCAGGCATAAAGCCTGGTGCCATAGCGAGCGTAGGCCAGCCTGCTGCTAGCGCATGCTCCATGCCCACAAAATTTCCAGCCCCGTCAAAATACGCATTAAATAACGATGTTGACGCTGAGCGAGGTTGGTCAAACATCGTATCGTCTGGACGCATAAATAGCATTTTAACCGGTTGACCAACCGCTTTTGCGGTAAGGATCGTGGGAATAACCCAATCACCAAAAAGGCGGCGACCAAATCCGCCACCTAAATAATATTGGTGAATGACAACATCAGAGTCTGGTACTTCGGCTGCTTTAGCGGCTGCAGGCAACGTTAGGCTTTGCCATTGGTTACCTGTGTGGATATGCCATTTACCGTCTTTGAATTCTGCAATAGCATTAAGCGGCTCAAGCTGGAAGTGGCTTGCAGTAGCCGTGGTATACAGAGACTCAATGGAGTTTGCTGCCTGTTGTTGCGCATCACGAATGTCGCCTTCGTCAACAAAAAGCGTGCCTTCATCGCGGTCTCGGCAAATACGCTCTCCCTCTCGCTGGATGTCTGCTTCGCTGACATTAGCATTCTTGCCGGTGTTATAACTCACTTTCACCTTATCTACCGCTTTGATTGCGGTAGGATAATCGGTAGCAAGCACCGCCACCCAGCCTTCAATTGTGCCCGTCGGGTCGGTTAGTACTTTATACCCCTTGTAGCCAGATAAACCCTTGGCTTCGCTATCATCAACACCGGTAACTTTACTGCCGTAGCGGGTTGGCGGAAGAATAGGGCGGGCGTACAGCATGTTGTCTACTTCAACGTCGATACCGTAGACAGCGGTACCATTGGTCTTTGGAGGAATATCTAATGCTTTATATTCGTTGCCCAAGCCTATTAAATGACGTTTATTACCAGGCTTTATAGGCATGGCACCAAGCTCTTCAGCCGTGTAGGTTTTGTCGATGTTGCCATTAGCGACAATATCGCCATAGCTGACCTTTTTACTTCCCGATACAACAAATCCCGCGTTAGCCTCACATGCTGATGGCGGTACGCCTAAAAGTTCGGCTCCGGCATTAATGAGTGTCTGACGGCCTGCGGCGCCCGCTTGCGACATAGGTTTGTAGGATTGAAAAATAGACCATGAACCACCTGTTACCATGTAGCCCCATTTCGGGTCGGTGTCGACATGAACGATAGACACTTTGTTCCAATCGCATTCAAGCTCATCGGCCAGAATGCGAGCAATGGCGGTGCCGACGTGCTGACCCATTTCCGCTCTGGCAATGTTCACTGTTACTTTTCCGTCGGTATCCATTTCAAACCAGACGTTTGGTGAAAACGTTTTGGTTTCTAATGCTTCTTTAGCCGATAACACTGAGGGTATTAGCGATGCGCCAAACGCCATAAGCAAAGATGATTTAACCGAACCCACCATAAATGAACGGCGCGACAGATTTACCGTGTCTTTCTTTTCTCTAGAAATATCTTTTATGCTCATGCGTTTTCACCTTCTGATGTCGCATTGGGGTCAAAGTACTGGACAGAAGAGGTTGCGGCCCGTTTTATGGCTTTTTTAATTCTGGTATAGGCCATACAGCGGCAGTAGTTTCCATTCATGTGGTTGACGATGTCTTCATCAGAGGGGGTGGGGTTTTTATCAAGCAACGTTGCGGCTTGCATAATTTGCCCAGACTGACAGTAGCCGCACTGGGGGACTTGCTCTTCCACCCATGCTGATTGCAGCGGATGTTCATTGTTTAGACTTTCTATGGTGTTTACGTCTTTCCCCTTAGCAAGCGAAACGGGGTAAGAGCACGAGCGAATGGCGTTGCCGTCAATGTGCACAGTACATACACCACACATAGCCACGCCGCAGCCAAACTTGGTGCCTTTTAGCCCAAACTCATCTCGAATAACCCAAACGAGTGGCGTATCTGAGGCAGCATCCGTCTGCACTTTTTTTCCATTTAACGTAAATTCAATCATGGTTTTCATCACCGTGAAGTTATAGTTTAATTTGCTCTTACTGCCTTATGAGGCGGTGAACCTTTATATAAAGTAGACTGACTGATAAAAGATGCGCCACTGTGGGCTAGCATGTATCATGTGGTATAGTTTAGTTACCTTGTTCAACTAAGCAATCAGTTTACTTTTAGTAACTAGGGTACTTTTCTAAAGGACATCAATGAAAACTCAAATAAAAACAGATGCTAAGGGTAAGAAAACCGTTTTAAATACGTGCACTGAGCCATGTGCGATTGAGCGGGGAATGCGCTTAATCGGTGGTAAATGGACAGGGTCTATTATTTATCATTTAAAAGATGAGCCCGTTCGCTTTAACGATCTGTGCCGAATGCTAGGTGGCGCAAGTCGTAAAATGGTTGACCAGCGTCTTAAAGAGCTAGAAAACAACGGGATGGTGATACGCAACGTGATCGATTCTCGTCCCATTGCCGTGGCTTACAGCCTAACCGGTTTCGGGCGCTCTGCGTTAGATATTCTTGAACAGCTTAGAGTATGGTCAGAAAGTCATTCAAGCGACTAAGTGCGTAAAATAAGCGCGCCAAAAAAGGGCGGCGATAGGCCGCAGATGCTGCCTTTTAAAAAAATGCGCTAGCTAATCCTTTGGCTTAGGCGATTTATGAAGCGAAAGATAAAAACTGAACTATACTATTTATACTAAAGTATAAGTTTCGTTAAGGGTGAATCGACCCAGATGGTTAGGTATTAATTTTGAGGCGATGGAATGCATTTAATTAGCGGGGCGATGCCCTATGTTTGAAAAAACTTTTCACTATTGTGCGGTTGGGCTAGCTCATGTCGGCATAGACGGGACTTTCATTCGCGTAAACAAAAAGTTGTGTGAGTTTTTGGATTATTCAGATCAGGAACTTACCAAGCTTACCTTTCAGGATCTTACCGCGCCAGACCACCTCGATGAAGACCTCGATCAATTAGAGCGCTTGCTTGAAGGGCAAATTGATAACTACTTAATAGAAAAACGCTATATCAGGCGTGATGGCAAGAGGGTATGGGCGAAACTTACCGTTTCTCTTGTGCGGGACGATAGTAACAACCCTGACTACTTTATATCGGTTGTTGAAGATATTGACGAAAAAAAACGTATTCAATCTGAGCTTTTTCAAGTTGATGCCTTGTTTAGCAAAATTGTTAGTGCTTTCTCAGAAAGAACGTTTATCTGGGTAGCAACACCGGATTTCTCTAAACTCAAATACGCTAACGATGGCTATGCAAACATTTTCGGGCGAAGTGAATACGAACTTTACTGCAACCCAATGAGCTTTCTTGATCATGTTCACGAAGATGATAGAACTAGAGTTGCCAAAGTGTTCAGCCGTCGCCCCCTTGAAAATTGGGATATTCAATATCGCATTTACGATTCAAAAGGAGAGGTGAAGTATCTTCACGACCGCGGAAATCTTATCTTCGACGACCGAGAAACACAAACACTCATCTTAGGCACCGCCGACGATATAACACGAGAAAAGAATCAGCAGCAGGCCCTAATGAGCGCGGTTACCAAGTTAGAGCACCTATCTCAAACAGATTCCCTCACAGGTCTTGCCAATAGAAGAGAAATATTGAGTCAATTGAGCGATGAAATAGCGCGCATGGAGCGAGGGCAAAAAGCGTCTACCCTCGTTTATGTTGATCTTAATAAGTTTAAAGAAATCAACGATAAATATGGGCATAAAGTCGGTGATAACGCGTTGGTAGAATTTTCTCAGCAAATGAAAGTCTTGTTGAGGGATAGCGATCGATTTGGCCGAATTGGCGGTGATGAGTTTGTTATTCTGCTTTATGGAGCCGATGATAAAGAAACGGAAATCTTTTTCGAGCGTATTGCTCAGCATGACTTTACGCTTAACGTGAATAATACATCGGTAGTGCCGATTACCTTTAGCGTTGGGTGGGTAACATGGAGTGCTGAAATTTCAACGGTTGAAGAGTGGCTGGATAAGGCTGATGAGGTTATGTACGAAAAAAAGCACAACCTGCAAGGGCAAGTAGTGATTGATAAAGCGATGAAGGTATAGCCTACATCGCTTTCACTGTTTTATTGTCTTTGCGCGAACCACTGGGCTATTTCTTGACGCTCTTCTTCAGTCATGTTCGTTTTGTTTAAAAACGGCATGTCTTTAGTTACTGTCGTTCTACGAACCACTTGAGGGGCAAACCGTTCAATATCTTGCCAAGAGTCTAGCACTACGCCTAACGGTGCTACCTTGAAAATATCGTCGGTAGGTGTGCGTGAGTGACAGCTCACGCAATGTGTGGCTATCAAGTTTGCTACACGTTCATTAGTCACACTAGTACTCACTTGCGCCGCACTGTTCTCACCAATAGAGGTAGCATCATCGGTTTTATTCGCTACTTGAGTAGTCTTACTTGAAGGCGCAGCTGCTTCTGTATGAACAGGAACAGGCGCCGAAGATGTTTGCGGCCACGACACCCATAATGCAATCGCCATCATGGCTATGGCGCCAGAAACCAAAATGCTCGGTTTCGTAGTACCCACATGGCGAAGGTTAAAGAAGTGTCTTATCCATGCCGCAACCACCATGATAGCAATAAGTACCAAGTAGTTTTGCGGGTGCTGATAGGTCATGGGGTAATGATTTGAAATCATAATAAACAACAAGGGCAGGGTGAAATAGTTGTTGTGCAGCGAGCGAAGTTTGGCACCAGCGCCCCAACTCGGGTCAATATTTTGTTTATCAGCCACTGCCGCCACCATTTTGCGTTGGTTAGGCATGATATTAAAAAATACGTTTCCAGCCATAATAGTGCCGATAAGCGCACCCACATGAATGTAAGCCCCTCGGCCGCTGAACCATTGGGTAGAGAGGTAACTCACGGCGCATATTAAGGCAACAAGGCAAATACCAAACACCAACGGGTACTTGGCAAGTGGGCTTCTACAGGCCAGTTCATACAATGCTAGGCCGCCAAAAATTAACCCCAAACCTAAAGAGATTGCCAGGGTTGGTGTCATGGCATTAACCGACGGGTCGATAAGGTAAGCGCTGGCACCAAAGTAATATACAATGATAAGAAGTGCAAAGCCTGATAACCAGGTTGTATAAGCTTCCCACTTAAACCAGTGAAGGGTTTCTGGCATTTTTTCTGGCCCATAAGCATACTTGGCCACCTCATAAAAGCCGCCGCCATGAATGGCCCACAAATCACCTTTAATTCCCTTATCTTGCTTCCATTTTGGGGGCGTGCGCAAATTATTATCTAACCAGATAAAATAAAATGAGGCACCAATCCAAGCAACGCCAGCTATTACGTGAAACCAACGTACAAATAGACTTAGCCAATCTAGCCACGGCATTATTATTCTCCTTATTAAGGGTCAGCAGACCCTACTGTAGCTCGTTATTACCGCTGCTTTTTTCATAGCAACAGTTACCACTGATCCAAGTTTGCGCAATCGCGCGATCATCGCCTAAAATACTTAAGGCAAAAAATACATCATCGAAATCGGCGTCTTGTTGAATTCGTAAACTTGTCAGTTCATCGAATCTGGGTTCTACCACAATAAAGTCTGCGATAGTTCCTGGGTTTAAATTACCGATTTCCTCATCAAGGCCATGGGCGATGGCCGCCCCTTGTGTCATAAGGTAAAAGCCTTCAAGTGGGCTTAATGGGTCGTTTCTCAGTTGACTCACCTTGTAGGCATCGCCATAGGTCTTAAACATGTTAAAGGTGGTACCTGCACCCACGTCGGTAGCCATGGCCACATGAACCTTATTGGCACGGGCAGCGGTCATATCAAAAAGACCGCTTCCTAAAAACAGGTTTGACGTAGGGCAAAAGGCCACGGTTGCACCACTTTCTCCTAACCGACCCCATTCATCAGGCGTTAAATGGATACCATGGCCAAAAACGGCGCGCTCACGCACGAGATTATATTTATCATAAACATCTAAATAGCCATCAGCTTGCGGGAATAGACTTTTCACCCAGGCAATTTCATCTAGGTTCTCAGATAAGTGAGTTTGTATGAAAACATCACTGTACTGCTGCGCCAATTCACCTAATGCCGCAAGTTGGGCTTCTGTGCTTGTTGGCGCGAAGCGAGGGGTTAACGCGTAACGATTTCTCCCCTTGTTATGCCAAGTTTCAATTAAGCTGGCACTGTCGGCCTGCGCACTCTCAGCGCAGTCATTAAGCTGGCTTGGGCAGTTTCTGTCCATGCACACTTTGCCTGCAACAATAGCCATGTCGATATCGCTTGCGGCGTTAAACAGGGCTTGGCAACTGCTTTTGTGCACAGTGGTAAACACAAAGCCGGTGGTGGTGCCGTTTTTCAAGAGCTGATTTAAAAATACTTTTGCTATGGTGTCAGCATGTTCGCTATCTGCAAACTGCATTTCAGCCGGGAAGGTGTAGTTTTCAAGCCAAGTAAGAAGCTGTTCGCCGTAGTGCGCAATGCTTTGTGTCTGCGGGTAGTGCAAATGGCTGTCAATTAAACCTGGCAGTATCCACTTACCCGTCAAGTCGGTAACGCTGGCCGCAGGATAGCGCGCTGCGATGGTATCGAAATCGCCGATATCTTTTATTTCTTTTTTATCAATCAACAAACCACCGTCTTTGAAAATGGCGATGTCGTCAGAAAATTGTGTGGTTTGTTTAGGAAAGTGCGCAATGCTTGCACGAAAAAGCTGCATGTTTATTAGCTGCCCCTGTAGCTGCTGAAACCGAACGGAGAAATTAGTAGCGGTACGTGATAGTGCCCACCGTTTTCTTCTAGTTCAAAGGTAATATCAATGTGTGGGTAGAAACTGCTGCCGTGAGCCTTAACTAAGTAAGGCTTGCAGTGAAAACGCAGCGTGTAAACACCTGCTGGAAAGCCATTGTCGCTCTCTAGAGCCCAGTTGTTAAAGCGGCCGTCGCTATCTGTTTTACCCGACAGCGTATTACCGTCGGGTAGGGTTAGGGTAAGCGCGATACCGTGAGCTGGCTTACCCAAAGTGGTGTCAAGTACGTGGCTTGAAAGCGTATTCATACTGTATTCCTATTAAATTCGTTACTTGTAATACGTCAGTGCGCTGTTAAGACAGGCTTTTATTAATACGCAGCAACGTAATTTTTATTTGCTCAGCTGCGGCGTTTACTATTTCTTGTTGCGTTGAATTAGGCAACCTTGCCTGCAGCGCTTCTAGCATGGTTTGAGCAGAAAGCCCTGTGGCGCAAATAATAAAAATAAAGCCGTGTTTATCTAAATACGCCTGATTTGCCTCTTTTAGTTGATGAAGCACCGCCTCAGGCGCACTGGCCGTGCCTGACTGCTCTCCCGCCGCAATGGCTTTGGTATTTGCAAACTTTTTGCGAAGCGAGTCTACATCTCCAATCATAGGGTGGGCGGTAAAGGCCTCTAAATAATCGCTGTTACTGCATTGCGCCCATGCGCTTTTTGCCTGTTCTGTTACGGCGTTGGTATCGCTGTAGGGGCGGGCATTAACCATCATATAAATCCAAGTTTTTGATGCGCAGCATTGCTCAAACCAGGCTGAAGCCTCATCCGAAGCGAGGGTATTCAATTCATTTAATGTCACGGGTAGTATCCTTTTTACTGCTCGAGCTTTCACTGTCATCTAGCGTTGTGGCAATGACCTGCTCGCACCCAGTCTTATTTAATTTACTCGTCTGCACGTGGCTAACGCTAACGTCACTTACCGCAGAAGGCGGCGCGCAGCGGTTGTCTTGATGAAGCCGAGCGATAATTTGCGCCGAAATCGAAACAGCGACTTCAATTGGCTGCTTACCTGGAATATCGCGGTTACCGATTGGCGTCACTAAGCGTGCTAATGCATGTTCATCAAAACCGCGATGCGTAAGCTTCGTTATAAATCGTTTGGCTTTTGTATCAGACCCAATTAAACCCACAAAAGGCAGGGAAGGGTGCTTCAACGCCTGCTCGGTGATGCGATAGTCAAGTTGATGATCGTGAGTAAGTATAATGAGCCAGCTGTTTTCATCTAAATGCCTTACTTCACTTTCCGGCGCGTCTTCCACAATTTTTTGTACGTTGGCAGGTAACGCGTCGGGAAACAAGTCTTCTCGGCTGTCTATCCATGCAATGCGTACGGGAAGTTGGGCCAAAATAGGCACAAGGGCCTTAGCTACATGGCCTGCACCAAAAATAGCAACCTGCTGCTGATGTAGGTTACATACATCAAACAGCACTTTTACGGCACCTCCGCAGCATTGCCCTAAAGCACTGCTTAGCGGGTAGCTATGTAGCTCAGTACGCGTTTCGCCCTTAGCGAGGTAGGCACGTGCACGACTTATCGCATCAAATTCAAGATGTCCACCGCCTATGGTATCTATGGTATGCGATGCTGTAACTACCATCTTGCTACCCGAGTCTCGAGGGGTAGAGCCCGCTGTTCCCACCACGGTAACTAGTACATAGCCTTCGTTTTGTTGCTGGCACTCGGCTATGCCTTCGTACCAACGCTTGGCACGAAAAGACGCAGTCATATTGACGACCCTTCGCTTGCACAATTTTGTATTGCAGCAATGGCGTTCAGTACCCGCTCTGGCGTAGCCGGGGTATCTAGCTGCGGGTCAAGGGTATAACCAGACAGGCTTGAAATGGCGTCTTTAATAGCACACCACACCGAAATGGCTAACATGAACGGCGGTTCGCCCACTGCTTTTGAATGATAAATGCTATCTTCAGCATTTTTTCGGCCAAATAATTTCACGTTGAATACTTTCGGTGTATCACCGATGGCCGGAATTTTATAGGTGGCCATATTTTCGCTGATGAGTTTACCGCTCTCGTTCCACTTTAAATCTTCTGTAGTTAACCAGCCCATGCCTTGGATAAATGCGCCCTCAATCTGACCAATATCAATGGCAGGGTTAAGGCTACTGCCCACATCGTGAATAACGTTCACTTCGTCAACGGTATATTCGCCAGTTAGGGTATCTATAGAGACTTCGCTCATCGACACACCGTAGGCGAAGTAGAAAAAGGGTCTACCTTCACCAGTATCGCGGTTGTATTGCAGCTTAGGTGTTTTATAGAAGCCCGTTGAAGATAGCGATACGCGAGCAAAGTAGGCTTGCTGTACTAGTTCAGGAAAAGTAATGCTGTGCTTACCTAGCACTGCATGCTGATCAGTAAATACGACTTCATCAACACGCTCGCCTAAACCTAGGCTTTCGGCATAGCATTTGGCTAAACGGGTTTTAAGTGTAATACACGCATTTTGTACTGCTTTACCGTTGATGTCGGTGCCGCTAGACGCTGCAGTTGGCGACGTATTTGGTACCTTATCAGTGCGCGTAGCAGTCACCTCTATCATGTCCAGGTCGAGGCCGAATTCGTTCGCCGCAATTTGCCCAATCTTCGTGTGTAAACCCTGACCCATTTCTGTACCGCCATGGTTCACCTGAATACTACCGTCGGTATAAATATGAACCAGCGCGCCTGCTTGATTGAGGTGTTTCGCTGTAAAGGAAATACCGAATTTGACCGGTGTAAGCGCAAGGCCTTTCTTTATAACCGGGCTTTCACGGTTGAAAGCAGAAACGGCTTCTCTGCGCTGCCAGTACTGAGCGCTTTGTTCGAGTTCGTTTATCATTTCCGGCAGCAGGTTGTGTTCGACCTCCATACCATAAGGCGTGGTGGTTCCCGTCGTTGGCCCGTATAAATTGCGTTTTCTAACCGATAGCGGGTCGCTGCCTATAGTGCGCGCAATCTTATCTATCAGGGCTTCAGCCATAATCATGCCTTGCGGGCCACCAAAGCCTCGGTAAGCCGTGTGCGACACCATGTTGGTTTGTAGTCTGTGACCAACGATATCGCTGTCGCCAAGAAAATAGCCATTATCTGCATGAAACATAGCTCTATCGACAATAGCATCAGAGAGATCCGGGGAATGCCCGCAAATACCGTTAATGATCATGCGGGTGGCTTCAATCTTTCCTGTGCTGTCAAATGCGACGTCAAAAGTATTGTCGAAGGGGTGACGTTTGCCGGTTACGTGCATATCAGTAAAGCGAGGTAAACGCAGCTTAACCGCGCACCTATTGCGTGAGGCAAGTAGAGCAGCGATACAAGCCCACTGCGCCGCTTGGGTTTCTTTCCCACCGAAGCCACCGCCCATACGGCGCATATCTACCATAACGCGATGCAGTTTTATATCTAAGACTTCAGCAACAAGTTTTTGTACTTCACTCGGGTGTTGGCTAGAGGTGTAAATCTTCATGCGATCTTCTTCTTCGGGGATCGCGAGGCTAACCTGCCCCTCTAGGTACATATGCTCTTGGCCACCTATGCTCAGCGTACCTGACGCTTTATGTTGCGCGTTGTCGAAGGTGTTATCAACGCGTGTAGTTTGTTGGCCAAAGCGGTGCAATGGGCGCACAAATGTTTGTTGTGCGTGTGCTTCATCTGCATTTAGAACAGGGGGGGCTTCAGCAACCTCAATGTGTCCCTTAAGCGCCGCTTGGCGCGCCAACGTCACCGAGGTAGCAAGCACGGCAAAAACCGGTTGGCCAAAGAACTTCACCTCGCTATTGGCAAGTAAAGGGTCGCCTTCAAATACCGGGCCTATATCTTTATGGCCGGGCACATCGTCTATGGTTACAACGTCAACCACACCTTCACTGGCGCGCACGGCACTTAAGTCAACATGGGCGATAGTGCCCTTAGCACACTTGCTTAGCCCTACAGCCGCGTAAAGCGTACCTTGAGGCTCAATCACATCATCTACATAGTTGGCAGTGCCCTGGACTTGACGCTCAGCGCTTTCATGTTTTTTAGATACGTGAACCACACCTTGCTTTTCACGCTCACCTGTTGGGGTAGGGGTATCAATTAACTTACGCATGTTGCACCACCCGTGTTTCAATGTTATTCGTCGACTGGTTTTCTAGCCAGAAGCGGTGCCACAAGTTTGCTAACACGGTTTTGCGGTATTCGGCAGTAGCCCGCACATCGTCTATGGGTGTGAATGCATCAAATAAAATTTGTTTGCCTAGGTTTAGGCATTCACTACTTGAGAATTGCTTACCTTTAAGCGCGTTTTCAAGGGCTTGACAGGTAGAAGGTATAGCTGCAACACCACCAAAACCTGTGGTAATAGCGGCTACGTTGCCATTGTCAAGAGTAAGATTGAATACGGCACAGACCGCTGAAATATCATCTTCAAAGCGCTTGGAAATTTTATACGCAGCCAACACTTGGGCAGGCTGTTTAAGCGGTATTTCTATGGCACTGATCCATTCACTACGTTCTAGCTGAGTTTCACGATAGCCAGTGAAAAATCTGCTAATTGGTAAGGTGCGCACTTTATCACCGTTATCTAAATGCAAGGTAGCGTTTAGGGCTAGCAGTAGGGGAGGCATATCTCCTATCGGCGAAGCGTTAGCCACATTGCCGCCCATTGTAGCTTGATTTCGAATGGGCAAAGAGGCAAATCGAGTTACGAGTTCAGCCACTTGTGGAAATACAGTTAATAAAAAAGGTGCTGCATCATTTAACGCAACGGCTGCACCAATAATAAGTGAATGTCCTGTATTGGTGCACTGTTTTAGTGCGTCGATGTGAGTAACACTAATAAGGGTGTCGATATTCTTAAGCTGCTGCGTGAACTGTAAACTCAAGTCCGTACTGCCTGCAACAAGCTGGGCATTGGGGAACTCGCTAATTAGGGCCTTTAGTTCTTCACGGGTAGTTGGCGTATAAACCTTGCCTGTACCCGTGGGAGGCGTATTAGTCAGTGACAACAAAGTAGCCAGTGTCTTGCTTTGTTTAGCAGAGAATTGGTCGTTTGGCGTTTGCTCACATACCGCTAGTGTTGCATCTATGATGGGGCGGTAGCCCGTACAGCGACAGAGGTTGCCCGATAAGGCCTGTAGGACTTCATCTCTATTTGGCTTCGCGTTACTGTGGTAAAGCGCAAACATTGACATGATAAAGCCGGGAGTGCAAAAGCCACATTGAGTGCCGTGATGGTCTACTAACGCCTGTTGAACAGGGTGTAAGTGTTTACCATCGCTTAAATGCTCTACAAATAAAAGTTGTTTACCGTGAACCGCACTCATAAGTGTAATGCAGCTATTTACCGTTCGGTAATGTAATGTCTCTTTGTTTGACGCTGCGGGTTCAACAAGTACCACGGTACATGCACCACAGTCGCCTGCCGCACATCCTTCCTTTGTTCCTGTCTTTTTTCTGTGTTCGCGTATAAATTGTAGAAGGGTGAGGTCGGCTCGCGCTTCGTTTAATTCTACGATATCGTTATTTATTAGAAAGCGAATCATACTCACACCTTCTCGTAATATTCATTCTTGTATCCATTAATATAGCTGTATTTTTTTAAGAAAAGTAGACCAAATGGTCAATTTATTGCTTATAAAAAAAGGCCAGGTTATAAAAAGGCCATTATTTCGCGCCAATATTTTGGGGTTTTGAGCGAAAAGCTTTCCCAATTTCTGCGTCGCATGTATTGGATAAGGCAAGATTCGTGCAAGGTTTGAAGTAACACGCAAATTTCGTGCTTTAGTATGGTTAACACCCCACAGTTGGGGCATGTATACTTTATAGCAACTCATCGGCAATAAATGCTAACCTAACAATAAGGCATGCAGCATTATTCTGCCCGTGCGCTTGCAAAGTAGATTGCAAAGGAATTTAAATAATAATGATGAAGGTAAAAAGTGCCGACGCTGGTGTTGGCGCTATGAACAGAAGAAAGATACTCCAAGCTGCTGAAAAGTGCTTCGCTCAGTTTGGTTTTAAAGGAACAGCGGTACAAAAAATTGCTGACGAAGCCGGGCTCCCGAAAACTAACGTACTGTACTATTTCAAAACCAAGCAAGAGCTTTACGTGGCGGTGCTAGAAGAAACCCTTTCACTGTGGAATTCTCGCTTTGATAGAGCAACGGTGGAGGATGACCCCGCAGAGGTGTTGGCTAACTATATCGCTGAGAAAATGGAAGTATCGCGAACCAACCCCCAGGCGTCTAAGATCTTTGCCATGGAAATTATCAACGGTGCACAGAATTTAAGCGGCTACTTTGATGAAGAGCACGCGCTGTGGATGAAGGGGCGTTTAGCAGTTATCGATGCGTGGGTAGAGGCAGGTAAGCTTCCCCCTGTTGAAGGCGAGTATTTGCTTTACACTATTTGGGCCAGTACCCAGCATTATGCTGATTTCTCTACGCAAATCACGCGGCTTCGAGGAAAGAAAATGACAAAAACAGACTTCGAGAACGCGACAAAGCAAGTGGTTAAGCTTGTTTTAGGCGGATGTGGTTTGTCGGTACCTGAAAGTTTTGAGGTGTAACGTGTCAGACGCTGTATATCCTAGAGATTTAGTGGGTTACGGTCAGCACGTACCCCATGCCAAATGGCCAAACAATGCCAAAATTGCCATACAGTTTGTATTGAATTACGAAGAGGGTGGTGAGAATTGTGTTCTTCACGGTGACGAAGCGTCCGAAATCTTTCTATCTGAAATTATAGGTGCACAAGCCTATAAAGACCGCCATCTTAGCATGGAGTCAATCTACGAATATGGCAGTCGAGCAGGGTTCTGGCGTTTACACCGCTTACTGAATAAGCACGAAATCCCCGTTACCGTATTTGGCGTTACAATGGCCATGCAAAGGCACCCTGAGGCGGTAAAAGCAATGATTGATTCTGGTTGGGAAATTGCCAGCCATGCTATGCGATGGGTGCATTACCAAGATATGGATGAAGAGCAAGAGCGCAAGGAAATTGATGAAGCGATTATTCTTCACGAGCAGCTAACCGGGGCTAAACCTGTAGGGTGGTATACGGGAAGAACGAGCCCAAACACCTTAAAACTTATTGCCGAGCGAGACGATATATTATATTGCGCTGATTCCTACGCCGACGATTTGCCCTATTACGATTGTCACTACAGTAGGCCTCTACTCATGGTGCCCTATACGCTAGATACTAACGATATGCGTTTTGCTACGCCGCAGGGGTTTAACAGTGGTGAGCAGTTCTTTACCTATTTAAAAGATGCATTTGATGTATTGTACGAAGAAGGTGAAGAAGCGCCTAAAATGCTTTCTATTGGCCTTCACAATCGCATTATTGGGCGGCCTGCTCGTATGGCGGCGCTACAGCGCTTTATTGAGTACGTAAAGTCACACGATAAGGTATGGCTGGCTACAAGAGAGCAAATTGCCCGCCATTGGCTTGATACTCATCCTAAAGGCGAGGGTGACAAACCGCACTATTAGCGTTTACAGTGCACTAAGAAGATATACATTTCGTAAAGCGAACGATGATAAAGCGTTTTCCGTTCGCTTTTAGCCAAAGGACATTAACGATGAAAGTAAAATTAGCACTAATTGCACTTGGCGCACTCGCGCTTACCGGATGCTCTAAGCTGACCAAAGAAAACTATGACAAGCTAGAAATGGGGATGACTCAGGATGAAGTAGAGTCGATATTAGGCTCTGCTGATAACTGCGGTAAAACCATGGGAACCACGGCGTGTACGTGGGGTAGTGAAGATGAAAAACACGTAAAAGTTGTGTTCATGGGCGATAAGGCGGTTACCTTTACTTATGACGGCCTTAAGTAAAACGGCGCTTTGCTAAAGTTAGGTCAAAAAAGCCTACATTATTTATCTAAAAAAAGGTGGCTAATTTAAATTAGCCACCTTTTTTGTATTTAGTGCTATAGCGTGATTTCTATCGCGTTATAAGCGCACTTAGCAGTTATTTTAGGTCCATCAAGTATCGCAGTAAGAATACAACCGCAAGTGCGTAGGTAAGTGGGGTTACGTCTTTGAACTTTCCTGTACCCACCTTAATGCCCACATAGGTAATAAAACCAAGCGCGATACCTTCGCTGATACTAAAGGTGAGAGGCATTGCAATAAGTGCTACAGAGGCCGTTGCCAGTGCGCCTAGATCATCGAAGTCAACTTGACGAATCGATTCCATCATTAAAATACCCACCATGAGAAGTGCAGGTGTGGTGGCCATGAGAGGGATCACTTTCATCAGCGGCGTCAAAAACAGTGATAATAAGAAGCACACTGACACTACGACCGCGGTAAGGCCTGTTCGGCCACCTGAAGAAACGCCGGTGGCAGACTCTACATAGCTTGTTACTGGCGATGTGCCGACCATTGCGCCGGCAATACTCGCTGACGCATCGGCAGTCATCGCCGCGCCAATTTTAGGGAGTTTACCCTCAGGTGTGAGCAGGTTTGCTTTTCGCGAAACGCCAATGAGTGTGCCGATGGTATCGAACATGTTGACAAACATAAGCGCAAAAATAAGGTCCCATGTCTCAGCAAGGTGGTCGATAGGATACCAAAAGTCCATTGCCATAAAGGTGTTTGATATCGACTCTGGCATGCCTACAACGGCAGATGGCGTGGCTGTAAGTGTGCCATTCTCGGTGGGAACGAATGCGCCGATAAGTGTAAGCGTTACGATAGATATTAAAATGGCGCCAGTTACGCGCTTTACCATAAGTACGATAGTAAAAATGATACCCGCAAGGGCGAGCATAACGGCGGGTTCTGAAAGGTCGCCTAGCTGCACAAATGTGGCGGGGTTATCAACAATAAGCCCTGCGTTTTTAAGACCAATAAAAGCAATGAACAAACCGATGCCGCACTGCACGCCAATTTTAAGCGACGGCGGAATAGATTCGGCTATTTTTGTTCGCACCCCTGTCAATGACAGTATAAGAAAGAGAATACCATTCCAAAAAACGATACCTAATGCTGCTTCCCATGGGATCTCTCGACCAAGGCAAATGGTAAACGTAAAAAAAGCATTTAAACCCATGCCTGGTGCTAACGCGATAGGGTAATTTGTCATCAGTGCCATCATGAGCGTGCCGATACACGCTGCAATTGCTGTCACTGTAATTAAGCCCTCTACGGGCATACCGCTTAACCCCAAGATACCTGGATTGACCACAAGAATGTAAGACATAGCGGCAAACGTAGTTAGCCCCGCGATGATCTCTGTTCTTACTGTTGTTCCGTGTTCCTGCAGCTTAAATAGCCGTTCAATTACGTTATTGGACATCAAGAGTTCTCTGTGTGTGTTTCATTTATAGTTTTGTGCGTTAAAGCAATAAACTGACCAATTAGTCAACTTGTTGGTGTGTTTTGTGCTAACTTAAAATTTTAGTACAATGAAAAAACAAAATTCATTGTATGACTTAACGTCATTAGCCAGGCGACATAAAGCCAGCCAAACGGTTAGTAAACACCATAGTTGATGTTATAAAAACCGCAAACAAAACCTAAATGAGCAATAGAACTCGTTTACAGATAGCATTAAAGATAAACTATAACGCACCAATTAAATGCAATTGCATTGCGATGGTGCAAAAAGTGAGGGGCCATGTCGCTGTCATCCATAATTAACAACATTCCAAAGGCCGAGCTGCATCTGCATATCGAAGGTAGCTTAACGCCTGAACTCATGTGGCGCCTAGCTAAGAAGCACAGTGTAACACTTCCTTATGCCAGCGTGAAAGAGATAGAAGCTGCATATAACTTTGAAGACCTGCAAAGCTTTCTCGATTTATATTACGCTGGTGCTGGCGTGCTTAGGGACGAAGAGGACTTTTTCACACTTATGTGGGAATACCTAAGCCGATGCCATAAAGAAAACATCGTTCATACGGAAATCATGTTCGACCCACAAACACACACCGAGCGTGATATTGGCTTTGACGTTTTTATGCCAGGCTTTCTACGGGCCATGGATAAAGCAAAACAAGAGTACGGCATTAGTAGTTATCTCATCATGTCTTTCTTGCGACACCTTCCTGAAAGCGCAGCTTTTGAAACACTCAGCGAAGCAGAACCGTATTACAAGCACATAACCGCTGTGGGATTAGATAGCTCAGAGCTAGGGCATCCGCCGTCAAAATTTGAACGGGTGTTTAAGAAAGCGAAATCACTGGGCTTTAAAATAGTTGCTCATGCTGGAGAAGAAGGCCCCGCTTCTTACATTTGGGAAGCCATTGAGCTTCTTGATGTTGACCGCATTGACCACGGGGTAAGGTGCCAAGAAGATAAAGCGCTTATGGCACTTTTAAGAGAAAGGCAAATTCCACTGACTGTATGCCCGCTAAGCAACCTTAAACTGTGTGTAATAGACGATATGAAACAGCACAATATCGTTGAACTATTGAACGAAGGGCTATTGGTTACCGTTAATTCAGACGACCCCACATACTTTGGCGGTTTCTTAAACGACAATTTTGTTGCTTTACAAGAGTCTTTAGATATCGACGAAGATACAATTAGAACGTTGGCGGCAAACAGCTTTAAATCCAGCTTTCTACCTGAGGATGTTAAGCGCTCTTTTGTTGAGAAAGTCTTTAACGTGAGAAAAAGTCTTTAACGTGAGAAAAAGTCTTTAACGTGAAAGAAAACCTTTGATGTGAGAGAAAGTCTTTAACAATAGAAAAATCTTTAACGTTAAATGACAAGGGGCATCATACTAAGCCCGCATTACATCAACGGTTTGTTGAATTAAGTCGTCAAGCGCGGCCATGTCGCTTACTACGTTGCTAAGGTCGCCTTGCTTTGCTTTAACTTCAATTTCCGCTGCTTTTTCTCGAATGGCGTCAGCGCCCACATCGCCAGACACGCCTTTCATCGCGTGGCTATTAAAGCGTACGCCTTCGGCGTCTTCCGCCTCTGCGGATGCTTGAAGCGCATTTTGCTTTTGCTCTATTTGTGCTAAAAACATTTCAACAATGCGGTTAAGTAGCCCCTCGTTTCCACCGAGCCTGCTTGTTGCTGCCTCTTTATTCCATAACTTCTCTTTAGAAAGTGCGTGTTGTGCGTTTAACGTATCCATGCCTATCACCAAATCAATTGTTTCGTACCACTTTATAGTAATTGTTGTGCTTTAAAAAACCATTAGTCAATTGCTTTAACTAATATTTTTACATAATGCATAGCTAATATATACTAAAGGCTAATGTTTTTTTTGAGTATCTCAAGCGATACTAAACTCGGTTAATTGTTCCGAAGTTTGGTAATTCTCATGGGAAGTGAGACACAGAAAGTAGTCATCATAGACGATGAGCCTACAACGCTCTTGTTATTAGAAAGTGCAGTAGAATCTCTAGCAAAAACTGTTACAGTCTCTCAAAGCGTACAAGCTTTTGAGTGTGTTAAATTACATCGCCCAGACTTAGTTGTGCTGGATATAAGCATGCCCGAAGTGTCAGGTTTTGAAGTGTGCAAGCAATTAAAGGCGTGTCCTGTTACGGCTTCAATTCCTGTCATCTTCGTTACATCTCACAGTGATATAGAAAACGAGCGCATTGCACTGTCCTAAGGCAGTTTCCACTTAACGTATTAAAAATAGATCGTTCCTTTATAATAGATATGGATACAGAGCAACAGGCGCACGATATTGTTACTGCAATCGTGCACTTAGCGTTAAGCCTCGAATTAAAGATTGTGGCTGAAGGTATAGAGACGCAATCCCACTTTAATGGTTTAAAAGCTCTGGGGTGTCACCTAGGGCAGGGGTATTTTATGTGTCGCCCTATGCCAATGAACGATTTCTTTACAAAGTTTATTGATGATATTGATGTGGCGTGAAAAAGCATTCTTTAGGAGCAAGCCCTAACAGGTAAATTTATGTGCCATATTAACACCGATTAATTCCAAAAATATAGTGTTTTCCAATACACATCTCTCTATAAGATGCTAGACTAGCCTTAATTTATGTGGTTTCAAAAAAGTCCTAGGTAACAAAGGCTATGCCTTATCCCTTCGCGGTAATATATTAAAAAATTAATGAATGGAATGGAAATAAAACCCTACTCAGCGTGCCGGGTACTAATTGTTGACGATGAACCGATGAGTCGGTTGTTGTTGGAGTCAATACTAGAAAGCGTTTTTCACTGCACTGTAGTGGAATCCGGTAAAGACGCTATATCTAACTGCGAGGAGTGTTTGCCTGACTTAGTGTTACTCGACATGAATATGCCAGACATAAGTGGGCTCGAAGTATGTGCAACGCTCAAAGCATCCCCGACGACAAGCCACATACCGGTGATTTTCGTTACCTCAACGATGGACATTGAAAGTGAAAATGCGTGCTGGGAGGTTGGAGCGTCTGACTTCGTTATGAAGCCTGTAAACGCATCTACCTTAACGCACCGAGTCAAAACCCACCTTCAAAATAAGCTTCGTACTGAGTTTTTAGAAATGATGACATTTCATGACCAGTTAACGGGCCTGTACAACCGCATGTATCTGACCAAAGAAATCCCTCTGCTAATAAAACAAGTAGCGCGAGATAAAGAAATGGTTGGCGCGATAATGATTGATATCGACTATTTCAAGCTTTTTAACGACCATTACGGGCATTTAGAAGGCGATAATTGCCTTAAGAAAGTCGCGCAGATTATTGCAGACACCGTTAAACGGCCCAAAGATGCAGTGATCCGTTTTGGCGGTGAAGAATTTTTGGTAATTCTTCCCTACATCGATTATCAGGGAATAAAGCTCGTTGCCAACCAACTCGTGAAAGCGGTGAGGCAAGCAGGTATTGTGCACGAAAAAGGGATTAGCGGCTATGTATCAATTAGCGCTGGATATGCCGTATGGAAGGCAACGGACGTTGTAGACGAAGATTCAGCTTCACTTATCGAAGACGCAGATATTTCCCTTTTTGAGGCCAAAGAGCGAGGACGAAATCAGGCGAAAGGCTAACGTGTATAAAAAATTGCGCCCTTATCGCCCTACAATCTATCCTATTGTTTAATGTCGTAAACGAAATATAAACGCTACTATTTGGCATTATAGAAGAAGTCTAATGTCGCAGTGCTTTGTGCGCTGCAGTGTTTCATAGGTTTTGAGCTTAGGTAGCGAGCCATGGTTTATTTTGACGAGCAGTCGAGTTTAAATATTAAGTTGGAAGCACAGCTAAAAACCTCGTTAACGGGGTTAGTTCAGCGCGGCTGTGATTCGCTTGGTATCTTCCAAGCTATGCTACTGCAAATTGATGATGAGATAGTCAACGTTCTTGTAAAAGCCTCCTCTGCTTATCCCCCAAGCTTCAAATCGATTCCTTCTTTTTCTTCATGTGTTTCTGTAGATAACTGTTTCCCAGCTAACAGCGCAAAAGCATCGTCAGCCTTTAAGCAATGGTTTGCTACATACTTTAATGGCGAAAAGTACATTCGCGGGCGTATTCACAATCTCGACGGAAATCGCGTTTGTCTGGTTTTCATTAATGCCTGTCCGGCACAGTCGATAAACCTTGAAAAAGTGGCGTTACTCGATGACTGGTTAAATGTGATGATTGAGAAGTTTCACGTTGAAAAAGCGGAAACTAACCAGAATACCCTTTACGAGAAGCTACAAAGCGTAGCAAATATTGGCACGTGGGAAGTAGATTTCACAACAAACGTTCTAACTTGGTCATCACAAACTCGTCGCATACATGAAGTGGATGACGATTTTATTCCTTCACTAGAAACCGCAGTGGGTTTTTACAAAGAGGGATTTGACCGAGATGAGATTAGCCGCATTGTTTCTCACACCGTTGAAACGGGTGAACCATGGAGTGCAACCCTCGAACTAGTTTCTGCAAAGGGTAACTCGGTGTGGATCGAAACCCATGGTATGGCAGAAATGAAGCAGGGTAAATGCGTTCGGTTGTTCGGCACTTGTCAAAATGTGAATAAGTCGGTTCAGCTCAGGCTTGAGCTCGAGGCCCGTCGCAAAGAAGCGGAAGCGGCGTCTAAAGAGCGTGGCATGTTGCTTTCGCGAATTAGTCACGAGTTAAAAACCCCGCTAAATGGTATTACGGGAATGCTTCAGGCCATCAAGTTTGAAAATAAAGACAATGTTCGCATAAGAAAAGCAGATATTGCATTGCACAGCGCCGACCGGCTTTTATCGTTAATCAACGATGTGCTTGACTATACGTCAATCATCAACGGAGAATTTTCCCTCAATTACAGCGATTTTTGTGTTCGTTCATTAGCCGAAGATATCGTTGATGAGTTTAAAAGCAAATGTTCAGACAAAGGCGTCAGGCTTTACGCCGTATTGTCCTTTGACGATAACACCTATGTTAATGGTGATGCCGCAAGAATCAGTCAAGTTATTACCAACTTGCTGTCAAATGCCGTCAAACTTACGGCAAAAGGCTACATTTCTATTCAAGTCACCCTAAAGCAGCAGGGAGATATACCTATCTTGCTCGCCTCTGTCGAAGACACAGGTGTGGGCATGAGCGATGACATATTGTCGCGTATATTCAGACCCTTCCAAAACGATACAGACAGTGCATCAGAAGAATTAAATGGTAATGGTTTAGGCCTGTCTATCGTCAACCAGCTGGTAGAAAAAATGGGCGGCGAGTTAGAAGTTCGCTCGAACGTGGGGAAGGGAACATGTTTCGATGTAGCCATTCCTATTGAAATGGCTACATTGGAAGAAACAGCGAACGAGGATGTCGAGGTATCTTCTGAGCTTTTAATTGTGCCAATAAATATACTGGTCGTTGATGACAACGACATAAACCGCCTTGTGCTGGCCTCAATGCTTGAAAGATTTAACTACGTGCCCGATGAGGCAGACAATGGCGAAGTTGCTGTCGAAATGGCCCGGGCGAAAAGATATGACCTTATTTTTATGGACTGTGCGATGCCAGTGCTTGATGGGATGAGCGCAACGAAAATCATTATGCAAGAAGGGCTACTATCAAAATACGGAAGAGTTGTCGCGGTAACCGCTAACACCACAGCCGAAGATAAAATTAGCTGTAGCGAAGCAGGAATGGCTGATTTTCTGTCAAAACCCGTTGTCCAAAGCGACGTGACGGCGCAGGTTAGAACTACATTGAACGCAAAGTCTATCACCGCTTAATGCAAAAATGATTGCCAATAAGCGGCTTTTGCTTTTAGTGTGCCTTAGGAATTGAATGTTGTACTTCATTCCAGTGTTTAACGATGGAATCTGTTACCTGAGAGCCCACGCGATATGCTGCTTCAATAGCTGCATTCATCGCCGCATAGCCATCGCCCGAACTTTCAAGTTTAAGATTATCTGCAGCACTTAAGCTTGGCGGTTGCATCGTAAAATTACTCGCAGTACGTAAAATAAGAAGCGTAATTAGGAAAGTAAAAAGTTTTTATGAAGCAATATGCATGGAAAAAATCCTAAAAGCGAGCCAAGCACCGAAGTGACCTTCAGACAGTGCGCTGGGCTCTCTAGTAAGAGTGAGGAGACAAACTGTAAGTGGTTGTCGCGCTAATGTCTATGCTACAACACGACAACCTTAACAGCATTGGCTACCTAGAAGGTGTAAGTGAATTTCGCGTTGAAGTGACGCGGTAATTCAGGAAGCACAATTTGGCTACCGAACAGGTCAGGGAAGTTAGAACGGAAATAACGCTCATCCGTTAAGTTTTTAACCGTTAGGTTAAACGCCCAGTCTTCTGCCTGATATGACAATCCCGCATTTACAAGCGTGTAAGCAGGTAGAGTAACTGCACCTGAATATCCTGAAGCTACTTCGTCGACATCTACAACACTTACGTTAGCGGCGTAGCCGTTCTGGAAGTCATATGTAGCTGTTAGCGTGTAGATATTTTCAGGAATACCGGCCTTTCGTCCGTCAGAATTCGTTTGGCCTTCACCCACTAGGTTTAAACCTGCAACATTTCCGCCGAACACTAACGAGGGATCATCAAGAGCGACTAAGTCATCTGCACCTAAGAAACCAAACTGGTTACCGTTAGCCAATGCCGTTAAGTTGATAACTTCGATATTGGTGTAGCCTGCAGATACAACAAGATTTTCATTAACCACCCAACGAAGTTCAAATTCAGTCCCTTCGTTATTGGTTGTGTTGTTGGTTACCGTATTCTGTGTATTAAAGTCGGTACGTTCTTGCTCAAAGAATGAAAGAGCGAAATAGAGGGTATCATCAACTAAAGAGCCTTTGACACCGTATTCTAATAACTCTGAGGTGTCGAAAGCGCCACCACCACCAGGTTGGTTGAGTTGACCTACGCCTATCTCAGCACCTTGGCCTGCTACCAGCGTAGCCTGCTCAGCAGCGGTGATGTATGGGATTAAACCAAACTCAAATTCATATGAAATACTCGTGTTCCACGACCAGCCGTCAACGGTTTCTTCCGCGTATACTGGTGTTTCATCCCCGGTGGCGCCAAGCAGCAAATCAGCGCGCGATGTACTTTCAATATCAATGGTGTCGTAGCGCAAACCAAGAACTAAGTTCAAGCCCCAGTCCCATGTTAAATCAGTCATCGCGGCAACGCCCAAATCTAAGTAGTTGCCTACGTCATAGTTGTCGTAGTTTTTGCCTGAGCGGGTAGATAGTAGGCGACGGTCCAGCGCAGAGGATGGCATCGTCAGATCACGGCGATTGAAAAACTCGTAGGTAAAGTCATCACCGTGCTTAAAGTCGGTGTAACGTACTGATGGCGAGAATTGGAACTGTGCGAGTAAGCCGTCGTTTTCATATTCTGTGGCAAAAATAAGCTTGTCTTCTACCACCCAGGTGTCGTGGAACTGCGAGAAACCGTACGCATTTTCGTTAATGTTGTCATATGCATCATAGAATAGCTGGTTGCGAATTTCCCAATTATCCGTGTAGTAAATGGTATCGAAGTACAGCGTAATAGCTTCATTGCTTAGTTGATCATCAGGCGCTACCAGCGTTTGGCTACCACTTAAGGTCGTGGTGCCGGGATTTTCTAATGCCATTAAAGGATCGAAAAAGTCAGCTGTCACTGTGTCTAACGGAACGGCAGGGGTAAAAATAAACGGTGCAACTAAATCTGCGACTTCTGCGTATTCTTCGTGGCTGATTTGGCCATCGCCGTCGGTATCTAGCGGTTGCGCTGTACCTGTAATGTAAGTGCCGTCATCCACTAGTTCTTGCGTTAAACGGTTCCAGCCAGCTACTTGGTTGCCATCGTAGTCATGGTACATACCGCCAAACTCAAAGCGTAAGTTGTCTGTGATATCTACGTTGAAAGAGGCTTGAAGCACGGTTTGATCGGTTTGCGTATTATCGTAATAGCTATCTGAGTTCTCTAGCTCACCGTATATATAATAACCCATCTCTTTACCAGCAACGCTTGCTGGGCCGCCAACTTCGGCGGTTAGAATGCTTTTATCCCATGAACCCGTGGTATAGGAAAGGGCACCGGTAGGGGCATCTAAATATTGCCCACCAGATGCGCGAGCAGATTTGGGGTTGAAGTTTAGGTAGCCGCCAATTTTAGACGGACCATAAATAGGTGATGCCGGGCCTCGAACAATATCAATTCGGCTTGATGCGCCAATAGGAGTAGGGTAGTTGCCTGGGTTATCAAGGCGCTTTACACCGCGAAAGTATGTTTCACCCGGTGTACCACGCACGTCAAGTGAACCGGCTACACCAAAGAATGACTGTGTGAATGTACCAGGCGCGAATGCGACCAATTCATCAATATCAGAAACGTTGAAACGCTCCATTTGCTCTTGAGAAATAGTGGATGCTGAACGCGGTGTTTCCAGAATAGATTTACCAAAGCCGAAAACAGACTCCACGTCTTGGCCTGGTAAGCTGCCTAGCGACCCAGTTACCTGAATCTTCTCGACATCTTTTTCTTTAACCTCTGTCTCTTCTTGCGCAAATGCTTGAGATGACAATGCCACTGCTGTAGTCATCGCAAACGCTTTTGCTAGAGGAGATAATTTGAATGTAGTGTTTTTCATGGTTTCCTCGTTATTTTTAGTTGCCCTTTTTTAGGGCTTTATCAACGCAACATTTCTATTGCGCCTTGCTGTATGCAAGAGGGTTAGCAGGATGAGTGCCAACTACTTAACCAGTTGGTCAACTTTTAACCTGCTCTTAAGCTGCTGAATTATAGGGATAAAAAAATATAATGTTGTTCTTATATTGTTATTTTTATGTAAATAGTTAAGGTTTTTCTAATTTATGCACTTTTACGGTGATTTTTATCGTGTTTTTGCACTATAAAGGGAAAAGGCTGCATCTTGACGATGGTGAGTGCCCAGTATGGCTGTTATCGGTTTAGGAACATCGCGGCCGTTGTTAACCTCAAAGCCCGTATTATCTGCATGGAAAGCGTTCGAGCTTTGTTTGCCTTGGCGTGTCGCCTTCTCGCGCTTGGCATTTTGTAATTGGTTTTCAGATGGCGTTTCATTCTTAGATTTGTGTGACGTTCTACCGGGTAAGGTTAAATCTAGTATGACAGCGGTAAGCCCTGCCGAAGTCACTGGAGAAAGCAAAATATTTTCAAGCCAATTTGGGAGTTCAGCTAGTGCCTGAGGCACCATCATTACACCTATGGCCATGCCCAAAGCGCAGGCCGTTACCAAACTACTGCGTCTATCTAGGGCATAACTTGCAAGTAGCTTCAATCCGCCTACGGCCACCATGGCAAACATAACCAAGGTTGCACCGCCTAATACCGGTTTAGGAATAGCTTGAAGCACGCCGCCTACTACTGGAAAGCAGCCAATAAACACAAATAGCCCAGCGACAAAAAAGCCTACTTTACGGCTCGCGATCCCCGTTAACTGGATCACGCCGTTGTTCTGCCCAAATGTGGTATTGGGAAAAGTGTTGAATATGCCAGCAAGCAATGAATTTACGCCGTCACCCAAAATGCCGCCTTTAATGCGACGTAAATACACAGGCCCGCTAACAGGCTGCTTACAGAAAAGGCTGTTGGCGGTGAGGTCGCCAGCCGTTTCTATGGCGCTGAATAAGTAAATAAGCGCAATAGGCAAAAATAAGTTGATATCAAAGGCAATACCAAAAGTAAATGGCGTGGGAATAGCGACGATAGACAATGAAGATAAACCGCTAAAATCTAGCCCTTTGGTAAAAGCAATATAGGTGGCACCTATTGCCATGCCAATAAAAATGGCGCTTAAGCGAAGCCAATGATTTGATGACGCGTTCAGAAAAACAATGATGAGTAATACACCTAGCCCGACGGTTAAGTTGTCGGTACTGGCAAAATCTGAAGCATTAAAGCCGCCGGCGAGGTCTGTCATGCCCACGTTAATTAAACTGAGGCCTATTGCGGTAATGACGATACCTGTGGTCAGTGGTGTGATAATTCGCTTTAAGCGGTTTACAAACAAGCTAAACACAATTTCAACTGACGCACCTGCCATCGTTAAGCCAAATAGCAGGGCTAGGATATCTTCAGGCGTGCCACCATTTGCTTTCACCTGACTACCGGCCAAAATTAATGCGCTGATAAACGCGAAGCTAGTACCTTGAATAGCAACAAGGCCACTGCCCACAGGCCCAATTCGCTTGGTCTGAATGGCCGTACCCACGCCGCTTACAAACAAAGCCATGCTAATCAAATAGGGAGTATACTCGCTTAACCCTAATGACGATGTGACGATAAGTGTTGGTGTAATTACGCCTACAAAACTGGCTAACAAGTGCTGAAACGCCGCGGTAAGTGATGGGAGAAATGCCGGGCTATCGTGTAAATCGTAAATTAACTCGCTGTTACCAGAAGACATGGTTATTCCTTATTTCACGCAGACAGTAAAAGCACTTGTAGACAAAGCACTTGTTAATAAAGCACTGTAGAAGAAGTGAAGTGCGTTTGTTTTTTTGAAAGACGATACCTCGGCCGTAAGTATCCACGCTTGCTGGCGAAAAACTCGATACGTTTGCGATGCGCTTTGTGAGCCCATACCCCTTTCGAACCAAGCGTTAGCATTTCTATCAACGACACGCGTGGCAACAAGGCTATGCAGGCATGAAAAGCACAGCGTTAAAAAACGTAAGGGTGGTAAAGCAAATAACATGGCCGGATATAGGTAAATAAAGTATATCCATGAACTGCAAGATGTTGACCAACTGGTCTGTTTGTTTTTTGGTTTCTAACTGTTTGTTTTAGCTTGCTTTTTATGTGCTATTTACGTGGGTTGAAATGTTCGGAGTATGTCTAAGCCCCATTTTGGTGCCTAAACAAAAAAATGCGCTAAATTAGCGCATTTATTAACGTGAGTTGAGCATTTATTGCTAAAGCGTAACGCCTTCGTCCAGCGTGACAAAAATCGAGTGGCGCACTTCATTGTACATAGCCCGCGAGCAGTGGCCTTCACCTTCGGTATCTTCTAAAAGTAGGACGTCACCTGCACCAAATACATGTCGCTCACCGTTAGATACGGTAAACTCTGCGCGCCCTTTAATGATAAATAGCAGTTGGCGTGCTGGGGCAGGGTGCCATTTAAAGTCATAGTCGGCAGGCGTTTCTCGGAAGATGATTTTATCCGCGCCAAACTTTTCTGAAAGCATACCAATCGGCCCGCCGTCCTTTAGCGCAATATCCACTTCGCCGAAGTGACTTTTTCCCGCTTCATCGTTGTAAATCCTTGTTATTTTCATTATTCACCCTTCAAAACTATCGTGGTTTTATCTTAAGAAGAAAGAGAGCGGAACGCTCTCGCGATAAAAGGCTTTTGCCTTGAAATACGCTAGCGTTGGCGCACGTTTGTTACACATGCTAAGCGTGTTGTAACTTGCTAATTGTTTTATAAAGCACCGACAAACTCGCCGCGACGTCATCGTGAGTGATAGACTCAGCAGGGTGATGGCTAATACCACCTTTGCAGCGGGTAAATAGCATTGCTACAGGGCAAATATCTGCAATTGCCATAGCATCATGACCTGCACCAGAAGCTAATACCCGTGGCAATATTCCACTTTCTTCAACCCCGCGAATCAAGGCTTGCTTTAAGTGCGGGTCGCAGTGAACCGCGGGAGCGCTATGCGTTTGCTCACGGCTAAGCGTAATTTGTCGTGCTTTTGCAATGTCATCGAATTTTTGCAAAATTTCTGCCAACACAGAATCGCGCAAGTCATTGTCTTCACTTCGAATGTCGAGTGAAAAACGGGTGCGACCCGAAATAACATTGACACCATTAGGGGCATTCTCAATTTTACCAACGGTAGCGACTACGCCAGGGCGCTGAAGGCTGATAGCTTCAACGGCTAACAGCATTTCTGCACTTGCACATAGCGCATCTTTTCGCATAGACATAGGTACCGTACCGGCGTGACCTGCCATTCCTTCAACCGTAAAATTAAAGCGCTTCGCGCCCGCTATTGCACTTACTACACCCACAGGTAAGTTTTCTTGCTCTAAAACGGGGCCTTGTTCAATATGCAGTTCTAAGTAGCCCAAAATATCGGTACGGGAAATAGCGGCGCTGTTAACGGCATCAAAGCTCAGGCCAAAATCCGTCATGGCTTGCTCTAAACTCACGCCGTTTTCATCTTTAAGGAAGCGCCATTGGTCTTGCCACTTACCAGTAAGCGCGCGACTGCCTAAAAGTGTTGTGCCAAACCGCGTGCCTTCCTCATCACAAAAGCCAACGATATCAATGTGAAATGGGAATTTAGTTTGGGTGCCGTCAAACATGGCTACCAGTGAAATAGCTGCAATAACACCCAGCATGCCGTCGTATTTACCACCATTTGGTACGGTATCTAAGTGGCTGCCCAAGATTAATCGCGGCGCGTTGGGCACGCTAGATGTGTAGCGCCCCCAAATATTTCCCACCGCGTCTTTCCAGGTCGTCATGCCTGCTTCAATCATCCAACCGGATGCAAGTTGGTTCGCTAACCTGTGTTGTTCGGTTAAGTAGCGCCTGTCTAAACAGGTGGGATCTTGGCTTAAGGTGCCCAAGGTTTCACACCGTGCCATAACCTGAGTGGCTAATTCAGCGAATTCACGCATTCGCCACTCCTGCCACTTTAGCTTCTGCATACACCGTTAATGCTGCATCTACCCCTTTGCCTGCAGGCGCATTAAACCCTTGCATTCGCAATACGGTTTCCAGAGATTGTAAAGTGTGAAGTACAGCATCTTCACGCGCGTTATAGCCCATGGTGCCAATACGCCATATTTTGCCTTTAAGGGGGCCGAAGCTGGTGCCAATTTCAATATTGAACCGCATAAGCAGCGTTTCCCGAACGGCTTCACCTTCAACGCCCTCTGGAATATGTACTCCCACCACGTTATACATTTTGTGGTTCAAGTCGCCAAAAGGCGCAAGGCCCATGGCTTGAATGCCGGCAAGCATGGCATCGCCAGCCACTTTATGGCGAGCTATAACATTTTGCTGACCTTCTTCTAAATGTAAGCGTGCGCATTCTCTAGCGCAATACAGCATGCTGGCAGCTTCTGTGTGATGGTTTAAACGCTCTTCGCCCCAATAATCCATGATCATAGGTAAATCAAAATAATTCGAGCGAATTTTGGGGCCTCGGGCCGCTTCGTGATGGGCATCGCGAATACCCGCCTCAACGTGATGGCGCGTGCGTACCGTCTTCACGAATTTATCGCTAAGGGTAATAGGCGCACTGCCAGACGGGCCGCCTAAACACTTTTGCAGGCCAACGGAAACTGCGTCTAACTTCCACGCATCAACATCAAGAGGATTACCGCCGATAGATGCGGTGGCATCGCAGTAGAACAATACGTCGTGAGCCTCACATATTGCGCCTATGTCTTTGAGCGGTTGAAGCATGGTGGTCGACGTATCGCCCTGCACAATAGCCAGTAACTTCGGTTTTACTTCTTTAATTGCCGCTTCAATTTGCGCTGGTGAAAAGACTTCACCCCAAGGTACTTCGATAGTGTGTACCTCGGCATCGGCGCGTTCGGCAATTTCAGCAAGCAAATGCCCAAAACGACCAAAAATAGGAACAAGTACTTTATCGCCTGGCTCTATGGCCGAGACGAGTACGGCTTCAATGCCAGCCCGCGAAGTGCCGTCAACCAAAAACGTCTGTTGGTTTTGGGTGTTAAAAACATCCCGGTAAAGCTGCATTACCTCATTCATGTAACCAGTCATTACCGGGTCGTACTGGCCTACTAGCTGCGTAGACATGGCGCTTAAAACGCGCGGATAGCAGTTGATAGGGCCAGGGCCCATTAGCAAACGCGGCGGTGGAGAGAGTGGTGCCAAAGCCCCGTTAGAATTTGCGTTAGACATTTCGTGAGACATGAGGGCACTCCTAGATAAGGACTTGCGCTAACATGCGCAAGCCAGTGATGATAAGAACAACAGCGAAGATTTTCTTAAGTAAGCCTGCATCAAGCTTGTTGGCAATACCTGCGCCAATGGGAGCAAACAGAACGGTAAGCGGCACTATGCAAGCAAAGCCAAGCAGGTTTACGTAGCCGTAGGTTGCAAACGGGGCGTCGGCGGGAGTTGCACCTACAAACAGTAAGGTTAGCGCTGCAGGAAGAGAAATAATTAAGCCTACTGCCGCTGCAGTACCCACTGCTTTATGTGCAGGGTAGTTACAAAAAGTCAGTGTAGGTACGGTTAGCGTTCCACCGCCAATACCCACCATAGAGCTAAATAAGCCAATACAGCTTGCCATTACCGATTGACCCCCACGGCCTGGCAAACCATTAAATAGGGCGTCTTTTTTACCTATAAGCATGTTAATTGCAGAAAGCGTAGCAATAATGCCAAACAGTAAGGTTAGGAAAGTAGGGTTAACCACGGTAACCAGATAGCTGCCAGCAAGTACGCCAATTAATATGAATACAGCCCACGCTTTGAGTAAGGCAAAATCCACGTTGCCTTTAGCGTGGTGGGCACGAATAGAGCTTACCGAAGTGGGGACAATAGTAGCCAGCGACGTTGCTGTGGCAATGACCATCGCGCTTTCAGGTGATACGCCAAGGGCTTGAAATAAAAAGAACAGCACGGGCACTATCACAATGCCGCCGCCTACGCCCAGCATTCCCGCGAGTAAACCCGCGAAAACGCCCGTACCTATTAAAGACAATATAACCGTAAGGTTATCCATTAAAAACTGCATGTAATTTATAACTCTTCTAAGTGATTAATTTAAATGTGTAACTTAAGTTAATGGCAAAGCGTTAAGTGAATTAACGGTGACCAAAGAAAGCCTTACCGTCGCTGCGCGGATCGCTGGCACCATTAACCGTTCCTTCAGTGTCGCGAATGATGGCGCCGGCATGGCCCATCAATTCGTTGCATGGGTCTACCGTAACCATGTCGTGACCGCGGGCTAGCAAACTATCACCTACGTATTCAACCAAGTCGCGCTCGGCTTTTAAGTTGTGGCTCTGATCGCCCCACGTTCTGCCAAGCAACCAGCGTCCTAACGAAATCGCTTTTGCAATGGGTTGGCCGTGATAAATGTGACGCGCAAATAGAGCGGCTTGGGTTTGCGGTTGTCCTTCACCGCCCATGGTGCCGTAACTCATTCGGCGGCCATCAATAAGCTCTGCAAAAGCTGGGTTTAGCGTGTGAAACGGCTTTAAACCGGGTGCTAGGTATTGATTGCTGCTTGAGTCAAGTGAGAACGACGTGCCGCGGTTATTCCAAACAATACCGGTTTGTGGGCTTACTACGCCGGAGCCAAATTCCCAGTAAAGGGACTGAATATAGCTCACCATGCGACCTTCAGAGTCACAGCAGCCCATCCAAATGGTGTCGCCGTGTTTTGCTTCATGTGGCCATGGCAAGGCTTTGTCTAAAGAGATGTTCTTAGCCATTTCTTCAAGCGTGTCGTCGCTTAATAGGCTTTGTAAGCTCACCGGTGTGCGCGACGGGTCGGTCACGTTAGTGTTCCGAGCAATAAAGGCTTGCTTTGTACACTCAATGAGCAGGTGCACCATGTCGGCATCGGTACTGCCTAAGTGTTGAACTTTGTCGTACAGCGCCAAAATAATCAGCGACGCCACCCCTTGCGTGGGCGCCGGTAAGTTATAAAGCTTACCTTTACTGGTAGACACCGATAGTGGCTCTACTAATTTTGCTTCGTAATTTTTGAAATCTTCTAAGCGAATAGGGGAGCCTGCCGCTTCTAAATCTTCAGCGAGTTGTGTGGCAAGTTCGCCGTGATAAAAGTCATCCAAGCCTTTATCAGCCAAATGCTTCAAGGTTTCAGACAGTTTAGTAAGCTTTAAAATTTTACCTTTTTTAAGGGCTTTGCCCTTTATTAAAAACTGGGCAAAGTTTTCATCGCTACTGAGTTCCTCGAAAGTTTTGTTGCTAGCGTCAACCAGGCTTTGGGTAACTTCTATTCCCCAGTTGGCTTGGCTGATGGCGGTATCAAACAGCGTACTTAGCGGCAGCCCGCTTTGCCAAGAGTGGCTTATCTCTAGGGCTTTCTGCCACCCCGCTACTGCGCCGGCCATGGTTAGCGCCGACTTTCCGCCTCTGCTTGGGATTGCCTCAAAGCCTTCGTAAAACGACGGCGTCGCGCCTTTTGCGGCAACGCCAGACGCATCGATACCAACAGGGCTTTTGCCCGGTTCGCTGATAAGCCAAAAGCCATCACCGCCCATACCATTCATGTGCGGGTACTCAACGGCAATTGATGCCGCTGCCGCCACCATAGCTTCAATGGCCGTGCCGCCTTTCTCTAAAATGTTTAAACCCACTTGTGATGCAGCATAATGGGGCGCAGTAAACGCGATGTTCGGTTTTTCACTCATTGTTATATCCTTCGAAAATTCAGCAACGGCCAGGGCCTATTATGCAATAGGGTAGCGTTGTTTCTTCCTTCTGCTTGCTGCTAAATAGTGGAGGCGCAGTTTTTTGTGCGCCTAAACCATCAGCCAGTGGTTAGCGTTTTAGCTAACGCAAGAAGTGCAAGATCGTTGCCTTTTTTGCCCACAAGCGATAAGCCGCAGGGGGCATTGTGTAGGGTAAACAATGGCAAATGTAGCTGGGGCAAGCCCGCTAGCCCTGCTATTGCAGTAAGTGCAAGTAGCGCGTTTCTATCGTTTGCCAATGTTGTCTCGTCGGCATCGCATCGGGGTGCAACACCGGGTGTTGTGGGAATAACCAATACGTCAATGTCGTCAAATAGCGCATTGATGTGGTCAATCACCACTTTTTGTTGTGCTTTAGCAAGGGTGACGTCTTGCGTTGTTATGGTCTTGCACCATGCTAAGCGCAACATAATGTCTTTCGCAATATTTGGCTGAACTGTCTCAATCCACTCGCCGTGTTGCTGCCAAATTTCACTGCCCTGCAGAATTCGAAATGTAGCGGCGGTTTGCAGTTTTGAAAGATCTAACTGTTCTTCTGTTAGCGCAACACAACGGTTGTTATCAGCAAGTTCGGTTAACCATTTATTACATACCGAACTATGTGCCGAGTTTGCAAATAAAGGGGTGGCTATACCGAAGCAAGGGTTTGCTTTAATGGTGCTCTGCTTTGTATTATCTATACATGTGTGCGCGACTTTCTGAAGCGTATCGAGATCTCTCGTCATCCACCCAATGGTGTCGAAAGAAGGGGCTAATGCTACCATGTTGTCGCACGGTAAAAGGCCATGCGTAGTGCGAAGCCCCCATAACCCTTGATAGCTAGCAGGCACGCGTATCGACCCGCCTGTATCGGTTCCAAGCCCAATATCGGCAAGATGGGCACTTACCGCTACCGCAGAGCCAGACGATGAGCCGCCAGGAATATGTGCAGGTGCAACCGGGTTGACTAACGGCGCATAGTGCTTGTTTTGTCCATGCAAACTGTAGGCGAGTTCGTCGGTAATGGTTTTACCTTTAAAATTAGCGCCAGCGTTTAGCATGGTAGCTACACAGGTATTCGTTGCTTGAGGTATGTCGTGTGTTGCCTGCCAGTCGGGACTGCCTGCCGCCGTGGGCAAACCTTTTATATGAAACAAATCTTTCACCGCTAGACCAAGGCCCTTAAGTGAAGTGTTTATATCTTGGTCGTTATCAAGGCGCCTTTCTGCATGGCTCTTTTTAGAATGAGCGCTTACGTCTGGGCTGTAACTGTCACCAAGATAGATATTTAAATTTTCAATTGCCTGCTCAAAATGCTTGTCGCAGGGCTTGATTACAAAAGGTGAGCTCACAGCGCAATTCTTATTTTTCGTTCTTTATTTATTTATTCATATATGCCTACATAACATGAAACAATTGTTTCATTGTAATGTCAAGAAGAAACAAGCGTTGCTTTTCAGAAAAGCAGAAAAGCAAAAAACCGGAGAGCAAAAGGGCAAGCATTAAGAAGTCGTATAGCGGTAATTGAAAAATACGAACGAACTTATGTGAAGCCGCAACAAACAGCGCCACAATAGCCGCTGTTTTGCGGGGGCAATAGCCGCTAAAAGCCTTGAGGATTACTTTTAAGGAAGGCGATTTCTTGTGCCGTAGACTCGCGCCCTAACAAATGATTTCTATGTGGGTAGCGGCCAAACGTTTCAATCACCTTTTGGTGGCGCTTTTCAAAAGAAAATTCACGCTCGAGCCCTTCTTGAGAAAACAGTTCCATTGCGACATCGTGAATGGCAAGTGATTCACTTTGCATGAAAGGCATATACATAAATGCGCGTTGCTGCGGGGTTAACACCTTATCTGCTTCTACGCTGACTGCCTCTTGGGCTAACACCAGCGCCATACTATCGGCACTGAATGCATCAGCGTGGTTGCGAAAAATATTGCGAGAGAACTGATCTAAAAGAATGATTTCTGCAAGGCGACCTGTTGCTGTGGCACGCCATGGCCAAAGTTCGCCTTTTGTTGCAGCTAATCGAAGTTCAGAAAATCGCGACGCGATCGTTTTATCCAGCGCGGGATCTTCTTCAAACCACTGTTCAGGTGAAAGCTCACCAAACCAAAATGCTAACACCCCGTTAGCTTCTTCCATGACTACTTGCGTCTTATCCATATCTACTCCAACAGCATGTCAAAAGCAGTAAAATAAAAATAATTTATACTTATACCTACTTTTTCCTGAAAAAGTTCCATTTCTACTTGCATAATAGCTGTTATCTGCTACTTACGTTTATAGTATTGCTTAAAAAGCGTACGATTGGAAGCGTTAGCGTTTAGGACTTTCCAGCTCATCCATTTGAATATAAATCTCGGTAATGGCGTCTACCCGGTCTGCCGCGGCGCTACCCAATGCTTCGTAAGTTAAATTACACAGCGACGCGACAAGGCTCATGGGGGCTGCATAACTATCAAACGGCGAGTCGCTACCAATGTGTGTAACCAGCAAATGGTCAACGCTTTGGCGGTAGCCTTGACCGGTAGGATCGGTAATCAATACGGTTTTACACTGTTTTATACTGTTTAAGACATACTTGAACTGTCGGGTTCTGCGGCGAAAGCCAAATAGCACCACCACATCGTTTTCCCCAAGGTCAATGATATCTTCACTTAAGGTTTGCCCCGGTTGGGGTAAAACGCGTACCGACGTGCGAATCTGTTTTAACTGTTGCCTGAAGTGAAGCGCAATAGGGTAGGCGTTTCTAAACCCTATTAAGGTAATTTGGCCTGCCGAAGCAAGTAGCTTAGCCACTTCGGTCAATGCTTCTGAAGACGTACTTGCAAACGTATTTGCTAAATTTTTGCTATCACTTTCATGCTGAAGTACGCCGCTTGAAGGGCTAACGACAGGTACACCTTGTTCCCGTAATTGCACCAACGCGTCTTTCGCCTGTTGGTGCGAGTCGAAACCCAGCTGGCGAAAGAAACGGCTAACCGTGGCTTTTGATGTACCCGTTTTCTCGGCAATGAGTGAGGTAGATTGACTAAGCACAGCGATGGGGTTTTGTTGAATATAGTGCGCAATCGATTTGCCCGATGGAGACAACGAGGCATAGTGTTTTTCAATTTGTTGTAAAACGTCGCTAGGGCTATTTTTTGTCATTAGTTTCGCCTTATACATCTTGTGCAATTATTTCACGACTTTTGTGCGTTATACAAACACTACCTGAATTCACCCTCTCGCTTTTTCATATTTCTTCGTTTCTGATAATTACAAACCGCCTGTTAAACGCCTTTTTCAAACGTCTTTTCTGCGCAGTAATTCTCTTGGTGTAAACAAAACTAAATAGAAATGAATGGCTTACTTATAGCTGCAGCTCGTTAGGCGAAAGTAGCACCAAATTAGTCGTTCGAAGGGCGCACATTGGCACTACACTTTCATAATAGTAGCAATATTCATAAAACCGTCATCGGATGGTAATGAACGTGTTGTTCAGGGCATTAGGGCGAGAATCTAATGCATAAATGGAACAACAGGCAAGGGTAAAACGAGCATGGGTAAAACAAGAGGTGTGTTGTGGCGAAGCTGTGGTCTGAACTGATTTTGCTATTTGTAGCAGTTCCCTTTGCTGTGCTTTACTGGATAAAGCATTTCGCAAGTTACCTCATGCCTATTTTGGGTGTAATGGGGCTTTTTTGCTTAGCGGTACTATTAGCAGATAAACAATTTAAGCGTATAAAGTTGTGGCATTGGGACGACTACCGAATTCATTTTAAACGTACGCTTAGGCTATTTTTGCCGTGGGCGAGTTTACTTGCGCTGGTGGTTTATTTTCTCAAGCCAGCGCTATTTTTACATTGGCCAATGAACCAGCCTTGGATGTGGGTGGCAACCCTATTAATTTATCCAATTGTGTCTGTGATCCCGCAAGAAATTATCTTTCGCACTTATTTTTTCCACCGCTACAAACGCATTTTGCCGTCTAAGTACGCACGATGGGGCCTAAGTACTTTTTTGTTTGGTCTTGCTCATTTGGTTTATGGGAATTGGGTGGCCGTTGTTGTCTCTTGGATAGGGGGCGCAATATTTGGCTATCGATATATGCAAACTAACTCGACCCCTGTGGTCGTGATTGAACACGCTATTTGGGGCAGTTTTCTATTCACAATAGGGCTGGGATCTTATCTTGTGATTTCTACGTAGGCATTATGCATACAGCGTACACGGGCGTTAATGTTACTACCAAGGAATTAGGTTATGTTATCAACTTCGCAATTCAGTCACTGGCTTTCGTTTACTTCTTCATTTATGCAAGACAGTGAAGGTGGTGGCGTAACAAGCTTCACGAACGCGCAATCGTTGCTTTCCTCGCTTTGGGAAAGTTTTGTATACCGTTTACCTGGGTTAGCGCTTGGTGCGGTTATCATGGTGGCGTTTATACTGTTAGCCCCCCATGTGGCAAAAGTGCTGGTAAAGCCCTTTACTCGCACCACTGCGTCGCCACTGTTACGTTCGGTTATTCAGCGCAGCGTAAGCCTTATACTTATCTTACTTGGCATATATCTATTTCTGTTTTTGGCTGGGTTAACAGGCTTTGCAATTGCTGTGGTGAGCGGTACTGGCGTAGTGGGGCTTATTTTAGGTTTCGCCTTTAGAGATATTGCAGAGAACTTTATATCAAGTTTACTTCTTACCATTCAAAGGCCGTTTAGAATAGGCGATATTGTTCAAATAAACGAGTTCGTGGGTATTATTCAGAAGGTGACTGCGCGCGCCACCACGCTGGTTGATTTCGATGGCAATCACATTCAAATTCCTAACGCGACGATTTACAAGGGCGTTATTAAAAACCTTACCGCCAACCCGCTTATGCGTGGCCATTTTGTGGTTGGTGTGGGTTACGACTCAGACATACAGCATTCACAAAAAATTGCGCGTGACGTGACTAATGCGCAAGATAACGTGCTGCACGACCCAGAGCCGCAAATTCTTATCGATGAGCTAGGGGCGTCTACCTACAACGTTAAAGTATATTTCTGGGTGAATGTTGAGAAAACCAGCGTACTAAAAATGTCGTCTGTCTTAATGCGTAATATTACCCAAGCGTACTTAGATGCTGATATTAGCATGCCAGACGATGCGCGAGAGCGTATTTTTCCGCAGGGCTTAGCGATTACCCGCACTGATGACGCACACCCTGAACCTGAAAAACGCGCCACAGATGAGCATGGTGAAGGCGGCGCAGCGACTCGCACCCAGCATAAACCCCAAAGCGATGCAAAGCGCAGCGAAAGGCATCAATCAGATAACTCACAAAACAGCGAAGCGGATGACGTTACCTCTGAAGCGCATGAGATTAGAGAACAGGCCCGTAAGTCTCGAGACCCCGAGGCCGGTGAAAATATTTTATAAAGCAACTTAGCCGGGTGCGACTGGCGATAAGTTACAGCGGCCTAAAAACTGTTGCCATAGGCTTACGTGCGACTTCATCGCGTCGCTGTACTGTGCGAAGCCTTCTTGGGTTTGGTTTTCAATGTAGCGCTTCAGTTCTTTGTGCAGCGAAGGTTCGTTAAGCCATTTTTCCCACAATGGAGAGAGCTTATAGTGGTATTGGTTAACTAAACTTCCCACTGGCTGAATTTTTTCAATGAAGAATAAATAGAACACATTGCGCAGGATCTTGGCTTGATCGCTCGCTCTTCCATCCGGGCAGCTTACCGCTTCAAGTTTTGGGCTGAGCATGTGCGTTAACTCAGAAAGCGTATGGGCTAAGGTTTGCTGCGTTTGCCAGAGCGTAGCCGGCAACCGGCCTGAGCGAACAATGTGAAGTTGATTCTCTAATTCACTGCTATTGATAGGCGTGGCAAGGTTAGCCGCATTGTTAACGGTGGTTAAATAAAAGAGGGCGTTTACGCTTGATAGCGAATCTTTGTTGTTTTCTACAGAAAACAACCGCTGAGGGGTGTTAAGTGCCAAACGTAACTCTTGGCTTCCCTGAATCAGGTTCGCCCAGGTTTTGGCGTAGTCTATGGTTTTTTGCTCGCGCCATGACGCAATAGTATCGGCCAGCTTTTCATTACCACTGCCTTGTTCGTTTTGCAGCGCCGCTTCGCATTCTTTTAACACCGTAAGCAATTTGCTTTCGTGAACTAGCCGTTGTGAGGGCAGCTGACTTTTGCCTAAGGACGTGTTGCGCTCGGCAACTACGGTGCCCAGTTCACAATCTTGTAACGCGTAGAATTCCCGTAAATTAATACTTATGGGCTCAATGTTATGTTTAAGAGACGCTGAATCGGCAAGCGTAGGAAGGGGGCGTACTATGCTATCGTCAAACGACGGGGGAAGCGGCGTATTGAGTACACGGGAAAGGCGTTCAGCATAGTCTTCAATACTGTGCTTAACGGTGTTGTCACTAAAGCAGCCAGACAGCGCTAAGAAAGCCACGCCCACTGTGCCAATGCGACAAGCCCCTCTTAGCAAACGTTGGTTCACGCTGACGCCCCCGTATGTAAGCTACGACCACCATCGACAAAAATGATTTGCCCTGTGATATACGGTGCCGAAATTAAAAACCAAAGGGTGTTTGCAATATCGTCAGGGGTACCTAATTCGCCTAACGGAATGCTGGATAACAACGTATCTTTTTCCGCGTCTTCCATTTCTCGCTCTGGCCACAATATTGCGCCGGGACCTATGCCATTAACCCGTATATTAGGGGCTAAATCTATCGCTAAAGATTGGGTTAACGAGGCAAGCCCGGATTTTGCCAGCAGGTACACGCTGTGTTTGGCGAGAGGGCGGTCTATGTGCATATCAACCATATTCACGATACAGCCATTACTTTTTTTAAGTGCTGGCGCGAGTGCTTGCGACAAAAACAGCGGGCCTTTCACATTGCTGCCAACAAGCGATGTCCAGTCTTCCTCGGTGATATCGCCAACGGGTGTCGGGTAGAAGCTAGATGCGTTATTGACTAACACATCGAGCCTGCCCCAAACGTTTACGGCTTCTTCGCCTAATGCCGAAACCGCGTGGGTATCGCATAAATCTGCTTGTAAGCAAAACGCCGAGTTTGCGCGCTTTTGATTAAGCCTAGCGGCAAGTGAGTGTGCGTCATTTTCAGAGTGCCCGTAATGAATAATCACACGATACCCTTCGTTGTGTAATTTCATTGCCATTGCGGCACCAATGCGCTTTGCTGCCCCGGTAATAAGTGCGACAGGGCCTGAATTTGTCATAATAAAAGCTGCTCTCTATTTTTAAATCTTATGCGGCGTATTGTGAGGGGGTTAGTCTCTGTTAATGTCATCTAGCACGTGTTTTGCTTGCGCAATATAGTGCGCGCCGAATAATAACCCGTGATTTAAAATATGGTAAAGCTGGTAAATTGGTTTTCTTAACGGGTAATTTTTTTCAATGGGTAGGTGCTGTTCATATCCGTCAAAGAAAGATTGGGGAAAACCGTTAAATAACTCAGCCATGGCTAAATCGGTTTCCCCATCGCCAACATAGACAGCAGGGTCAAATAAAATAGGCCCCTTACTATTAAACCCTGCATTGCCTGCCCACAAGTCACCATGAAGCAGAGAAGGGTGGGGCTGATGTAAACTAAGAAGGTGTCGAACCCGCGTAACGATAGAGTCGATATCACCATCCTCGCTTTTCCAAAGTCCTTTTGAGGCCAAGCGTTCTAGCATGCTGCCAATTCGCCTTTCGGCAAAAAAATCGGCCCATGAAGCCATTCGTCCATTGGTTTGCACGCTAGCGCCAATGTAATTATCGTGGGGCCAGCCGTAGCTGGTATAGGCGTTTACCTTGTGAAGCGACGCTAACTGCTCGCCTAATGTGAAGTAGTTATCTGCGTTAGGCTCTATAAAGCGAATGTGAGAAAGCACTAAATATTCCATATTTGGGGTTTCGTTGGCGGTAATGCCGTGGCAGATGACGCGAGGTGTGGCAATCGTTTGTGTATTGGCTAAGGCATTTAATCCTTCCGCCTCATGGGAAAGCTGCTGGGTGTCGTCGTAACGCCTGGTTTTCACGAAATAGCGATGAGTAGCGTCTTTAATAATATAGCTTTCATGGGTGTCGCCACCGCTTACGCGCTCGGCTTTTTGACAACTGAAAAATTGCTCGGTCTCATCTGAAATATGCTCGCTAATGAAATGCCACATATCACACGCTCTGCTAAGTCTATTTCTTTACATTAAGACGCCTATTTAAAACGTTCCCTTGAAACGCTTTGGTATAAAGATAGTGCCCGACCCGCGATAACGTCTTACTAACTGGCTTGGTGTGAACATATGCGCAAAAAAAGCGCATAAGAAAAGCATTAATAAGCCAAATCGCATTATTCTAAAGTATGGGTTAAAAAAACATAAATGCACGAATTCGACGCTTAAAATGTTAAATGCAAAGAACAATATGACACAAATTGCACCAAGATAGCCTTTTGATTATTGAAGTTGCCCATACACTGGTTATAATCCACCACTTGCTGTACCGAGCCCGCGCATTTTTTATGCATAGCGCGGCGAAAGTGCGCTGTATTCGAGTGCTCAATAGCACGATTAAATTTATCAGATTATGCATGTGGCGCAGAGTAGGCGTCACCACTGTAAAGGAATTAAAATGCCTGTAATTACCCTTCCTGATGGAAGCCAACGCGCTTTCGATAACCCTGTTTCTGTACTAGATGTTGCAAACGATATTGGCCCTGGTTTAGCCAAAGCAACCATTGCAGGGAAAGTAAACGGCGAACTTGTAGACGCTGTTGACATGATTGACGCAGACGCACAACTTCAAATTATTACTGCAAAAGACGATGAAGGTTTAGAAATTCTTCGTCACAGTTGCGCGCACTTGTTAGGCCACGCTATCAAACAACTTTGGCCTAACACCAAAATGGCTATCGGCCCAGTTATCGACAACGGTTTTTACTATGACGTTGATATGGAAGAGAGCCTAACCCAGGAAGATTTAGCTAAGTTAGAAAAGCGCATGCTTGAGCTGGCTAAAACCAATTACAACGTGGTTAAAAATAAAGTTAGCTGGCAGGAAGCCCGCGATGCATTTGAAGCGCGCGGTGAAAGCTACAAAATGGAAATTCTTGATGAAAACATCAGCAAGGACGATCGCCCAGCACTTTATCAACACGAAGAATATACCGATATGTGTCGTGGCCCGCACGTACCGAACATGAAGTTCTGCCACCACTTCAAACTCATGAAGGTAGCAGGTGCTTACTGGCGTGGTGACAGCGACAACAAAATGCTTCAGCGTATTTACGGCACAGCGTGGGCTGACAAGAAACAGCTTAAGTCTTACCTACAGCGCTTAGAAGAAGCGGAAAAGCGCGACCACCGCAAAATTGGTAAAGCTCTTAACCTGTTCCATTGGCAAGAAGAAGCGCCAGGTATGGTGTTTTGGCACAACGACGGCTGGTCTATTTACACCGAGCTAGAAAGCTTTGTGCGTAAAAAACTGCGTGAATACGGCTACGACGAAGTAAAAGGCCCATTAATGATGGACCGCTCTTTGTGGGAAAAATCAGGTCACTGGGATAAGTACGCTGAAAACATGTTCACCACCGAATCTGAAAAACGTGAATATGCGGTTAAGCCTATGAACTGCCCGGGCCACGTACAAATTTTCAACCAAGGCTTAAAATCGTATCGCGATTTACCGCTTCGTATGGCCGAGTTTGGCTGCTGTCACCGTAATGAACCATCGGGTGCGCTACACGGCTTAATGCGTGTGCGAGGCTTTACGCAAGACGACGCTCATATTTTTTGTACAGAAGAACAGATCCTAGAAGAGGTAAGTGGCTGTATTAAGATGGTGTATGAGACATACGCGGCATTTGGTTTTGAAAATATCAAAGTTAAGCTGTCTACTCGCCCTGAAAAGCGTGTAGGTGCGGATGAGATTTGGGATAAATCAGAAGCGGCGCTTGCAGAAGCACTTAAAGCCAACGATATCGAATTCGATTATCAGCCTGGCGAAGGTGCGTTCTACGGGCCGAAAATTGAGTTTACGCTGCACGATTGCTTAGACCGTGCATGGCAGTGCGGAACCGTACAGCTAGATTTCTCAATGCCAGGTCGTTTAGGCTCTACTTATGTAGCTGAAGATGGCGAGCGCAAAGTACCGGTAATGATTCACCGCGCTATTTTGGGTTCATTAGAACGCTTCATCGGTATTTTGACCGAAGAATTTGCAGGTTTCTTCCCACTTTGGTTGGCACCTCAGCAAGTTGTGGTAATGAATATTACCGACAAACAGGCTGACTATGCATCAGATTGTGTAAAAAAACTGCAAGATTTAGGGTTTAGAGCAAAGTCTGACTTGCGTAATGAGAAAATCGGCTTTAAAATCCGCGAGCACACATTGAAGCGTATTCCGTATATGCTGGTGGTGGGCGATAAAGAAATGGAAGCGGGCGAAGTAGCAGTACGCTCTCGTCGCGGCGACGACCTAGGCAAAATGGGCCTGGAAGACTTTATTGCCATGGCTCAACAAGAAGTTGTAGAAAAGACAATTAAATAGTTGAGCATTTTGTGTATAATGCACATCAAGGTGTCTGCTTTTAGTTTTTATTTTTTAGATTCATACGAATCACCTAAAAGCAGACAAAAGAATTAAATGTTTGGAGGAATAGCACATTAAAGGCGCTAACAACAAGGCTCAGGGCGACAAAGCCCGCATTAACGATGAGATTAAAGCCAGAGAAGTAAGATTAATTGGCAAAGACGGTGAACAGGTTGGTGTGGTTTCGCTAGCAGAAGCTACGCGTACCGCTGAAGAAGCGAGCCTAGATCTAGTAGAAATCAGTCCGAATGCCGAGCCGCCAGTCTGTAAAGTTATGGACTATGGCAAATTCCTCTTCGAAAAAAGTAAAGCTCAAAAAGAGCAGAAGAAAAAACAGAAGCAAATTCAGGTCAAGGAGATTAAATTTCGCCCTGGCACTGATGAAGGCGATTACCAGGTAAAACTGCGCAACCTGCGTCGCTTTCTTGAAGGTGGTGACAAAGCCAAAGTTACGATCCGCTTCCGCGGTCGTGAAATGGCGCACCAAGATATCGGTATCGATTTGTTAAACCGCGTTAAAACGGATTTAGAAGAAATCGCTACCTGCGAGTCTTTCCCACGTCGTGTTGAAGGCCGTCAGATGATCATGGTGCTAGCCCCAAATAAGAAGTAGTAACGGTCTAAAGTTTTAAGGAATCTGCACCCTTAAACACCTTGCTGCTAAACATTAGCCGGTATGAAGTGACTGCAACACGAAAAATACCGATATTAAACAATGCGGAGTTTTAGCAATGCCTAAAATGAAAACTGTAAGCGGTGCCGCCAAACGTTTCAAGAAAACGGGTTCTGGCCGCTTTAAAAGCAAACAGTCTCACTTACGTCACATTCTGACTAAGAAGAGCTCTAAGCGTAAACGTCACCTTCGTGGCAAAAAACTGGTTCATGACTCTGATACCAAATTGGTTCAGCGCATGTTGCCTTACGTATAAGACTTAGGAGACTGATTAATGGCTAGAGTAAAACGCGGCACTATCGCACGTGCTCGTCACAAAAAAGTCCTCAAGCAGGCAAAAGGTTATTACGGCGCACGTTCACGTGTATATCGCGTAGCGGTACAAGCTGTAACTAAAGCTGGTCAATATGCTTACCGTGACCGTCGTCAGCGCAAGCGTCAATTCCGTCAACTATGGATTGCACGTATCAATGCTGCTGCTCGTCAAAATGGTATGTCATACAGCCGTTTCATTAACGGTTTGAAGAAAGCGTCTGTTGAAATCGATCGTAAGATCCTTGCCGACATCGCAGTACATGACAAAGCAGCTTTCAGCGCACTAGTCGAAGCGGCTAAAGGCGCATTAGCTTAATTATTAACTAATTAAGTTTAAGTTCTTTCGGGAAAAGGCGAGCAGGATGCTCGCCTTTTTTCGTTTTTGTGGTTTAGATAAATCACTCTATTTATGGTGTTTACCTTGTCGCTGACTTTGCACGCCTTTAAGCAGCTAATATAAATAACTTACAGAAAACGTTGCTGCAAATACTTAATAATTTCTGAAGACTCGTACAACCAAATATCCTTTTCAGGAGTTTGTATGCGTAAGCAAGGGGCTTTCACTTTTCCTCCGCGTTGCGCCAATTCATCACGATACGGTGACCCACTCGATACGCTGCGTTTACGAATAGGCAAATTCAATTTATACATAGCGCTGCGTGTTTTAATACAAAAAGGGCATGCAAAAAATTGATAAAGTGTTAATTCTTGTACGGCTTTTTCGACTTGCTGTTGTTCTTGTGGCAATCGTTTAAGTTTTCTGCCACGAGTTATTAAATCAAGCAAGGCGATAAAACCGCCAAGTGCGTTTCGAATTAGGGAAATGAATAAGCTCAATTTTATGACTTTCAAGGTTAAGAAATACAGCGGCGTAGTATAGCAAAAATTCTATATAGGATCTTATATGGAGGAATTGCGAATAAGATCCAGATGCAAGGGCATAGCAGTAAAGTAAATCGCAAAGACCGATATGGATAAGTTAACGATAAATTTAGACCATACCACCTTCCCAACAATCAACGCTCAAATGGCCGGTCAAAAGAATCGCATATCCCGGGTCGACAAACAGTTACTCAGGTTTCAATTATATTAAAGACAGGTCGGTAACTAGCTGAGTGTCGTCATCGACAGTGACACTGGCGCTGGTAAAAAACACATTTAAGTGGTTACGCGGTGTAAAGCATCATTTTATTTACGGGCATAAAAAAAGCGGCAAACTGCCGCTTTGTGAAATGTTAGTGAGCGTTATTAATAGGCGTTCTTATTAATAAAGCCATTGAAAATAGTCATAAACACTATTTTGATATCGAACCAAATAGACCAGCGGTGTATGTAATCCAAATCATATTCTACGCGCTGTACCATTTTGTTAGTTGTCTCAGTCTCACCACGCAGGCCATTTACCTGTGCCCAGCCGGTAATTCCTGGTTTAACTTTATGGCGTAACATGTAGCCTGTAATGATTTTGCGGTATTCCTCGTTATGCGCCACAGCGTGAGGGCGAGGGCCAACAATCGACATACGGCCTTGCAGAACATTAATAAACTGCGGAAGTTCATCCAAAGAAGTTCTTCTTAAGAAACCACCAATCTTCGTTAAACGGGCATCGTTTTTGGTTGCTTGTTTTACAACTGCACCATTATCTTGCGTGGTCATAGACCGGAACTTATAAACCGTAATTTGTTTACCATCTAATCCGTAACGCTTTTGTTTAAAAATAACGGGCCCTTTGGATGTAAGCTTAACTGCTGCTGCAATCGCTAACATAGGAACAGATATAAGCATTAAAATTAGAGTACTTAAAACAATATCTTCAAAACGCTTAAGAACGTCGCTCGCACCTTGGAACGGGGTGTCGTAAACACTTAGTGCTTGCACGTTACCTACTGTTTGCCAGCGAGCATTTAGTAGGTTGTACATGAAGAAGTTCGGAATAACATAAACGTTTGCCGTGGTGTCACTACACTGCTCTAATATGCTGCGAATTCGGTTTTCTGCACTCATCGGAAGGGCAATGTAGATGTAATCAACCTCATTGCGCTTTGCCATTTCTATCGCAGCTTCAATGTTGCCTAACACAGCCCCTTGCATCTCGTGTGGAAGGCGCTCTGGCTCACGGTCATCGAAGAGGCCATTGAACTTGATACCCAAGTGCTCATTTTGTTGTATCTGAAGTGCGACATTCGCGCCAAGTTGAGTAGCGCCTATTATTATAGAGCGACGTGAGTTCAAACCACTTTTACGAATGCGAAATAAAAATTTTCGCATAACAAATCGCCACATTATTAAAACAACGAATGACGATGCGAACCACAGTAAAATTGCAGGCGGCGGGGTCTTGATTTCTTGAACAAAGAAATATCCCATCGTCATAGTGCCTAAAATACTCAATGCCCACGTGATAGCCGCTGCTCTCAGCATTTCCTGGGTTCCATGACCGCGCCAAGACCGATAAAGCTCCACGCCTTCTGCTGAAATTTGAAAGCAAATTACATTGATAAATAAAAGGATAAGACTTGTCGTGTCTATCTGGTTTCCGTAATACGCAGCAGATGAATAATAAAGAATGGTAACAAGGGAAAGATCAATAAGTCTGTAAACAGTAGAAAAACCGCTCTGGTTTCTAACAACTAAACCACCATTGGTATTAGGTTCTACCGGATGAGCTTTTATCGCTTTGTTAGATTCTACTCTATTGTCCATTTAGGTAATCTCTAGGTGAAAAGTGAAGGCCGCCGTGGATGGCTTGGTTGTTTTACTAGCCTGATCCAATTATTACGTGAACAGTAAAAACAGCTAATACGTTTGTCTAAAAGTAAGCAATAGTTGTGCCTAATAATGGCGCGGTGTTTGCTGCTTTTACAACTATGTGTTTTTGACACGTTAATCTTAGTTATTTCAGAACTACTATTTTTCATTGTAACAATATTGGACTGTTATTGTAATTTTATTACAGCAAACAACTTTATTTCGTACTAATTTGGTGCAGAAAGAGTAGAATGACGCTCACAAGCTTTCCATTCGTTACATAAATACGATAGCATACTGAGCAAAATAACGTGTCGACATATAGCTGAAACAATACCTAAGTACTTTATAAAATACTTTTGATTTAGCTAATGTGTCTGCGAGCGGCCGTTTGTTGAGCGCAGGCGAGTTAACGAAACTTTTTCTACGTTTAGTTAAGAGGCCAAAAAACGGCACGTCTATTGCTCGTGTTCAAATATAGTTTAGATATTCCGGTAAAAAAACACCAAAAATTGTAAAAGATGCAGATTTTTCTTTTACTAGAGCTATACGCTTGTGTAGTGGGTGAAAGCTAAACGAAGTTACCGTTATTAGATTGTCATTACAGATAGGTCATCGAAGGAAGGAAAAAACATGTTTAAAAGGACCAAAAGCATCATAGCAATGTCGGTAATTTGCGCCACCCCGACACTATATGCCCAAGAGGCCGGTCGAATTCAAGCAGGGCAGTTCGATTTAATTCCATCATTTTCATCGTCGATGGCTTACGTCGATAATGTTGCGTATGCGCGTGATGATGACCCCAAAATATACAGCTGGCGCACTACGTTATCGCCGGAACTAATCGCAGCTACAGAAGTAGATGGTAACCCAGTTCAAGTTGGTTATAGATTAGAACGCGGCGTTTATTTTTCCAGTGATAACGACGATTACACTGACCACTTTGTAGAAGCTTCGGGTGACTTTGAGTTGAACAGTCGCCATCGAATCAATGCTATCGCTCAATATGAAGACGGTCATGAAGACAGAGGCACCGGCTTCTCACTAGGCCTTGGTACAGCTATTACTACTCCTGACAGGTACAAAAGTACTTATTTTGGCGGTGAATACATGTACGGTGCCGCTACATCTGATGGCTTGCTAACGCTTAAAGCTAACCGTGAGACTCTTGACTATGATAGATCTGAACAAGCTTACCTAATTCGAGATCGTGTGAAAAATAAGGTGGGCGCTGAATTGGGTTATAGAATTGGTTCAGCGACTACTGCTGTACTTGACGTTACCCAAACCTACGTCAGATACGATAACCAAACCGGCATTGAAACACGTGATAGTGACGAAACACGCGTTCTATTGGGTGTAACTTGGGAATCGACTGCTGCAACAACGGGTTTTGCGAAAGTCGGTTATAAAGAGAAAGATTTTGAATCTGCGACTAGAAGCACTTTCTATGGGACTGATTGGGAGGTTGGAGTAGAATGGCAGCCTGTTTCGTATTCAACGTTTCGCTTCTCTACCAACGCCGACACCCGAGAAACTAATGGGGAAGGGAACTTTATTCGAGGCAGAGATTATTCTGCATCTTGGAACCATGAGTGGTTAGAACGTTTAAGCTCTTCTGTAACCATTGCTCGTGAAACAAATGAATATGTACTTGATGATGACGGTATAGCAAACCGTGATGACGAATTGATGCGTTATTCAGCTTCTCTTAATTATCAAGCACGTCGTTATTTATCATTCTCGTTATTTTATCAATTAGCTGATCGTGACAGTAACAGAGAAGCTATAGGTTATGATAGAAACGTTGTTGGTTTATCCGCTGAGGTTACGTTGTGAAGAATAGTGTAGTTCTAAGCTTCTTCTTTATTTGTTATTTGTTCATTTCTAACGTTGTAGTAGCCCAAGAGGGCAACTTAAGCATGAGCCAATATCAATTAGGCTCTGGCGATAGAATTCAAATAAGCGTTTTTGGGCAAGAAGACCTTTCAATGGAAGTTCGCCTTCCAGACGTAGGTACTATTAATTACCCATTTTTAGGTGAGATTAAACTGGTAGGTATGACAGCCGCTGAAGTAGAGCAACTTATCTACGAAGGGTTACTAGGGGATTACCTTATTAACCCATCTGTTTCTGTCGCTATCGTAGAATATCGCCCGTTCTTTATTGATGGTGAAGTTAAGCGCCCTGGCGGCTATGCTTATCAACCCGGTCTGTCAGTAAATAAAGCGGCCGCGTTAGCAGGTGGGTATACCGAACGTGCAGCGCGCGACAAAATTACCATCATTCGCGAAAAAGACGGCAGAACTAACGAGTTCACAGTAACGGTTAGCGATATGATCCAGCCTGGTGACATCATCACCATTAATCAGCGTTTCTTCTAAATTATACGTAGCGTTCAGGAATAAAAATGGCAGTAAATAGCAGGGAAGAGTTAAACGCCGGTGTGTTTGAAAATGAAACCATCGACATTGCTCACTATTTAGGAATTATAAAGCGTTACGCATTTCGTATTGTTTCATTAGCTATCGCCTTTACCATATTGGTGGCGTTACTGGTAATGCGCATGACGCCAATGTTCACCTCTACTACTACTATTTTGGTAGAGGCCGACAAGGCAAATGTGGTTTCAATTGAAGAGGTATACGGCTTAGATACCAAGCGTAAAGACTACATGCAAACGCAGTTTGAAATATTGCAGTCACGTCAAATTGCAGAGCGGACGGTAGAGAGCTTGTCGCTATGGAATAATGAAGACTTTATGCCCGCTAAGGAAGAGCCAGGCATTGTAGACCAAATTAAGGCAAGCCTTCTGGAGGCACTGCCATTTTTGCCCCAAGAAGACCCAAAAGAGCTGACTGAAGAGCAAGTCCTAGCGGCTAAAAAGCGTAAAGCCACATCCTTATTAATGAGCGCGTTATCAGTAGAAATGGTAGATAACACGCAAGTAATGCGTATCACTGTTACTACCGAATCTCCGCAGCTGTCGGCTGAACTAGCTAACGCAGTTACCGATGTGTACATTGAAAACTACCTTCAAGCTAAGCTGGATATGACAGCAAAAGCGACGTCTTTTCTTACAGAAAGCCTTGAAGGGTTGAAGCAAAAGCTAGACGTAGCAGAACGTAACTTGGCAAAGTTCTATGAAGAAAACCAAGTGGTAAACATTGATGGTGTAGTCGGTTTAGCGTCTGAAGAACTAGAGCAACTAAGTAAGCAGTTATTAGATGCACAGACGGCGCTTAAACTAAACGCTGTTATTTACAAACAAACACGTAACGATGTTTCATTAGATGACATTGCACGCCTGCCTGAAGTACTTAATCACCCGACTATAAGAGACGTTCGTCGTGACGAAGCTAAGGCAATGACGCGAGTGAGTGAGCTTAGTAATGTATACGGCCCGAAACACCCGCGCATGATTGCAGCAAACGCTGAGCTTTCATCAATAAGAGAAACATTAAGCGGCCAAATACGCGACCTTATTAGAAGTATTACAACGCAATATGAAGTATCTGAAGATAGGGTGGCGCAATTAGAGCGAGAAGTGTCTCGTGCGAAAGCCGAATTTCGCGACCTATCCGCGCTGGATAATCAGCGCAAAGCCCTTCAGCGCGAAGTTGATATTAATCAGCAGCTATACAATTCATTCTTTACACGCTTAAAAGAAACAGACGAGCTAGGTGGGTTTGAATCTGCAAACGCAAGAGTGTTGGATGAAGCGCTTCCAAACTATGTGCCTTCAAAACCAAATAAAAAATTGTTAATTGGCGCAGCTTTCGTATTTAGTGTGGGTTTTGGTGTGTTCTTAGCTATTGCGATGGAAACGCTTAACAGTGGTATACGTTCAGTTGAAGATGTAGAGCGTAAGCTAGGGCAGCGTATGTTGGGGCTTATTCCTTGGCTACCACATAAGAAAAAGACCGACTTACCAGTTCGTTCATTCTTCGATGGCAAAAAACACCAGTTTGCCGAGTCTGTTCGTACACTGCGTACTAGCTTGTCTTTATTGAATTTAGACAAAGAGCAACAAGCTATAATGGTAACCTCAAGTGTACCTAAAGAAGGTAAAACGACGGTTTCTATAAACTTGGCGTTCGCCTTAGGTCAGCTTGATAAAACTATACTTATTGATGCGGACTTACGTCGCCCTAGTGTAGGTAAGCAATTTAACATTCCCAACTATCAGCCGGGCGTAGCCAACCTTATCTTGAAGTCTCATACATTGGATGAGTGCTTGGTTAGAGATGAAGAGTCTAATATCGACATCTTATCAGCAGGTACTATACCTTCTAACCCGCAGGAGCTCTTGTCTGATAAAGGTTTCAACGAGCTTATTGAGCTGTTAAAAACTCAGTATAAGTACGTTGTCATTGATACTGCACCTACTCAAGCGGTAAGCGACTCTATGTTGATTGCTAACTCTTGTGACTCGGTAATTTACGTAGTACGTGCGGATAGTACCAGTGAAAAGCTTATTAACAATGGCTTGTCTCGTTTCTTACAAGTAGGTCACCGCCTTGATGGTGTAGTACTAAATCAAGTAGACTTACGCAAATCAGGGGCAGCACAGAGGTACGCTGGTTTTTATGACCAATACGGATATACCAGTCATAAAAGCAGCTAACAGCATTTATTGATAGACTTACATAGCCACATATTACCTGGCATCGACGATGGTGCCAGGTCTTTAGACATTGCCTTGGAAATGGCGCAGCAAGCTGTAGATGGCGGTGTTCGCCATATGGTTTGCACACCACATATCCACAAAGGCTACTTTGACAATACGTTAAAGTCTATTGAACATTCTTTTCTAGAATTCAAAAAAGAAATTATCCGTGCATCTATACCTCTTTCTCTCTCTTATGCCGCAGAAGTGCGCGTTAACGAGCTAATTCCTGTTTGGTATAAGCAAAAAGCACTGCCTTTTTTAGGTACATATAATGGTAAGCATATTCTGTTGCTTGAAATGCCACATAGCCATATACCACAAGGCTTAGAAGTGCTTATAAAATGGCTTTTAAAAAATAATGTGCAGCCCCTTATTGCACACCCAGAGCGGAATCGCGAGTTGCTAGCCGAGCAGCATAAATTTAGTTGGCTGCAGCGCCAGGGCTGTATATTCCAAGTTACCGCTGGTGCCTTAACAGGTCGTTTTGGTGACAAAGTAGAAGATTTTGCACTGTCAATGATGCGAAACAAAGCATTCCATGTAGTGGCGTCAGACACCCACGACCTTGTACGCCGTCCAAACGATATGGGTGCCGCTTACGACGTTGTGTCGGCATTCAGTGATGAATTTGCGCAAGAAGTTTTTGTAACGCGGCCTGGTGCGATAGTGTCGTTCGATTAAAAAAATGAACCAATCAATGACTAGCCGATTACTTAACATCTTCAAAGATAACAGCTTAATACTGAAGTGGATCATGGTGCTACTTGCCGGTTTCTCTTTTTTGTGGAGCTTCCAGCTTTTTATTGCGGGTAACGCGTATTACAGCGTGAAAAATGATATTGAAGGATGGCAACTAAGTCCTGAAAAAGCTTCAATAAAGCAAGTTGACAGTGGTCTAAGTAAAATTGGCAGCGCTATCGATTACTTCCCCGATAACGCTCTGTATTATCAAATACAGGGGCAGCTATTCGAGTGGAAAGCTATTGTTGAAAAGAGAAGTGAAGAATCGGTCGATGCTGGTTCAGACTTAAATACCATTAATGCCAACTTAAACAATGCGGCAATAAGCTATCAAAAAAGCCTGCTATTACGGCCTACCTGGAGCGGCAGTTGGATCGGCTTGGCTTCTGTAAAACTGCTACAAAACGAGTTGGATAATGAATTTTACTATTATGTAAAAAACGCGAAGCAAGCCGGCCCACAAGATGCCATAGTGCATAAGTTTATTGTGGAGTTCGGTTTAGAAATGTTTAGTTCAAGGTCTATTCACTACGTAAAAATTAAAGAGCAATTGAAACAGCATTTGAATTTAGGCCTTCAGAACCCGCTTAGCAGAGATTTTGTTTTAAAGGCAATACAAAAGCACAATGCGAGTGGAACCGTTTGTAGATGGTTGCGTGACGCCATTTACCCAGTTCGAAAACGCATTCCTAACTGTATAACGTATGATTAGTTAGCCTTTTCCGTTTAGCCAATCCCATAAGCCTAACGAGAATCCTTCAAAAAGGTTTATACCCAGCCAGCTTTTTAAAATATACAGCAGCACCAAACCTACTACTAAAGATACGCATAAGAATAAAGCAATCATCGCTGCCATCACCAGTTTGCCTATACGGCTTTCGGTACGCGATAGGTCGCGCTTATCTCTACCTGCCAATAAAACAAAATAATATCGGCTTCGCAGTAAACCTATAGTGCCTCTTACGTCAACTTTGTGGCTACCCCATCGCCGCCCGGCTAGGGCTGTGTTTAAATGAAACAGTTGGTCGTCAGTAAAAGAATCGGCAACATTTTTGGGCATACGTTCCAGCATATGTTGAACGTTTGGCTCTTCTTTTATCGGTCGCTTTATCTTTAATACCACACAAATCCCCTTGTGTTATAAAAACCAATGCTGGTTATCTATCATGCCTTCCCATAGGTATATCGCGGCTTAACACACCTAGCGCTAACAGTATAATAAATATAGCGGTATTTGCCGGTGCTTGTAGAGGGAAGTCGACAGTACTGTGTAAAGCCATTCCTATTATTGCCATAATACCTGCAAATGCGGTTCCTCGCGGAAGGGGGTGTCTTCGGTGCCGTATTGCGGTTAAGGCGCTTTTCGCGCATAGCAATACAAGCACGGCTATAATGGCTGCGCCTACTATGCCGAATTCAAGAGCAAATTGAAGATATTCGTTATGAGCATGATCGTAAAAGTGCTGAATAGATTCACTTTGAACCTGCGGGTATACCGTATAAAAGGTACCTCCGCCTGTACCGATAATTCCATATTTTAAAAGAAGGGGAAGGGCATCGGTAACAACTTCATCCCTGCTTTCTTGGGTTAAGTTTGTTTGCTCTAAACGTTGCTGCACTTGCTTAAGTCCAAAAAGGCTACTAACAATAAGAATGTCGATTACCAGCATACTAATAAACAGTACTACATAGCTTTTTTGGCGTGGTTTAAAGTAAATTAAGCCTAGCGTGGCAGTAATAGTCATAGCAATGAAAAAGGCACTGTTACCCATTCTAGAGCGAGACATAACTAACGCGATAACCATAATGATAATACCGATTCGAAACAGCACTTTATTACTTAACCAAAAGCGCACTATTCTACGTAATCGCTCTCTTGGGCTAGAACCGCTTCGAACACGTAAACTCGCTATCATGTAACCAATGGCAGCACTTAAGCAAAGTAATAGAAAATTGGCATAATGATTTTTATAAACAAAGCTTCCCGTGGCAATATGAGAAACAGGCAGTTTAAAAATTAAGCTGTACTTTAAGCCAGACAATACTTCCAATGCACCATATATAGCTTGAAGCACACCAGCAGCGCTAATTACTATCAAAGTGTACCTAAGGCGTTTACCTGTGTTGATAAGCGTAAGTGCAATGAAAAACAAGAAGCAATAGGCAAGCGATTTAAAAAACGTAACGTTGCTTTGCCCAACATCGAAACTTAGCGAAAGCCACTGCGACCTTATATCTTCCAAGTACTGAGTATTTTGGCTCATCGTAAAGTGAACGCGTTCAGGGCGAAGGGCTTCAACTAAAGAAAAAGGAAGGGGAATGATATTAACTAGCTGCCAAGCTAAGAATGCCATCCATACAATAACAAGCACCTTGTATTGTGCGTATAGCTTTGATAGTAAAAAGTTGTTAATGAGTAATAAAGCGCCGCCAATAAAGAAAAACGACATTTGCATTAACGCCCATGCCCACGGGCGATTGGCTCCTAGTGACAAAGGCAGCCAGAACAAGGTAAATAAAAGAAAACCGAAAAGAAACTTTTCGGTTTTCTGAAAATTAAACATAAGCAATTACAACTAACTAAAGTAGAATTTAAATATAAATTAAAGCAACCTAGTTAGCTGAAATGGTTGTGTCGCCACCGCCTGCGCCTGCAGCTCCAGTACCTACACCTAGCGGAGAAAACGTAGTGCCTGCAGCACCTGCGGCAGTAGCCGTTAACGTGCTAGGATCGACGCCTGCATTAATAACCGCTAATAAGGCGTCTTCTTCACTAATAACCTGCATTTGAAGGGCTATGTTGTAAATTTCGTTAGCGTCTTCAGGAAACATTAAAATAGTAATGGTAACAATCTGTGCAGCCTGTTCAGGAAACGCTGTAAAACCTGCTATCGCAAGTTCAAACCCTGTGGCGTTATCATTCAAAAGGCCCACTAATGATTCGAAAGCATTTTGATTTTCACCTAAATAAGCCATAGCCGATGCATCAAAAAATAGTGCTTCATTAAGTACAGTCTGGCTTACTACACTGGCTGCTTGCTCAACTGCGGCACCTTCTTCAATTTCAGTAACCAAAAGGTTCCTAACTTGCAAACCTGGTCCGTTGCCTTCTTGTGCAAAAGAAACTGTCGAAAAAGCGATTAAAGCGCTTAAAAGCACAGATAAAAAAACGTTGCTACGCATAACTTATCCTTAGATTAAAAACGTCGGGTTAGCTTCTTGCTAACACCATATGGCCATATTGTACAACAAGTGAACGTCTAAGATCTCGTTTTTGTTGTACACCTATTCACTTATGCTCATTTTTCGCGTGTATTAAAACTGCCATAACGAAGGTTTGGCGAAGTGAAAACCCTGCTGATACGAGACATGTAGTTGCGATAGTGCAATCGACTCGGCTTCATTCTCAACAAGTTCAGCAATAATATTAATACTTAACCCGCGAGCGATACTCAATAAACTACTTACAAACAGCTGACTGTCTTTGTCTGAGTGAATATCTTTCGTAAGTTTGCCGGAAATTTTTACAAAATGAGGCTGAATAGCCCTTAACCCTACTAATGATGCAAGATTATCTCCAAAATGTTCAATGGTAATCATGCAACCTAAATTAACCAGCGACTTGCAAAACGATACTGCATCGTTTTTGTGGTGTATTAATGCAGAATCTTCTAACTCAAAGATCAAATAAGTGCATAGCGCTTCATTTTGGTTCAGTAAACCTAATAACCACTGCCTAAACGAAGCATTAGCTAGCGACGCGTTCGCAATGTTAATGGCAACATTACGTTTATCTTTTGCTAGCTTATTAAGCACTAGGCTAACCACCAACTTATCGACCTCAGGAATTAAGTTCAAGCGCTCTGACGCCGGAATTAATTGAGACATTGGTATTGGGGAGCCAGTATCTTTGTCTTTAAATCGCGCAAACGCCTCGCAGTAAGCGGGTGTGTTTTTTTCAACATTCATTACAGGCTGAATAAGTATATCAGCGTATTGCTGATCTAAAATTTGGTTTAAACGCTCTTTCCACGCTGTGTTACTGTGAATATGAGAAAGCTCAGAAGCGAACTGCCAGCCATGAGGCTGTTTGGTCGCAGCCATAAGCGCACTGTCGGCATTTTCCATAATTTCAGAAAAAGACTGTTCATCATTAAACTGCGCAGCGCCAATCCATACTGCTTTACTGCCATCTTTAAGTGAGTTGCAAGGCGCTAGGGTACTACAAAGTACGTTTATGTGGGCTTCACAATCTTGCTTAGTCATCGACTCTGTCACCAATACAAAATCAGCGCCAGATACCCTAAACAGAAACGCCGTTTCCTGAATGCTAGAAGCAAAGTTCCTTAGCTCTTTAGCTACCGCAGTTACATAATTATCGCCATCTTGTGCGCCTAACGTCATGTTAATAGCGTTTAGTTGTGCAAGACGTATTAAAATAACATAGCCTTCATCCGAGGTGGCAGTTTTACTTAGTAGCGCGTTCATGTGGCGAGTGAAAGCGTTCCTGTTTTGCACACCGGTAAGGCTGTCTTCAAAGGCTTGAATTCTGAACTGTTCGGCTTTTTGGGTTAGCTCTTTAAACATTACCTCAACAGACGAAGAAAGCCTGTTTACTGCCTGAGTTATAAAAGAAAGTTCTTTCGTGAAAGGTTTGTAGTTAATGTGGGAAAACTTTTGGTTTTGTATATCTTCAATTTTGTTTACCACAATACGAAGGGGCTTTGTGATGGCAGTAATAATAAACAGCAGCGCAATATAGGCAAAAACAAAAGCAGCAAAGAACATAAACGCACTTTGCTTTACGCTTTCCCATAATGTTTCATTGGCAAGGCCTGGGTGACTTTGAACCGCGAGTTCGCCCGCCATCGTCCAACCATCATTTAATTCGGTTGTCTCTACCGGTGGTGTAACTTCCACAATGCTAGTAAACCAGTCTGGGACCGTATCAATGGTATTAGGGTTGCGCCTTTCAATCAGTAAATTCCCTTCCATATCTGTAATGGTTATGTATTGGTAAAACCCTCTATCAAAAATAGCATTTACCATGGTCTCGGCTACCGCTATACCATTGGCTTCACTCAAGTATGGGGTAATAGATAGCCCCAGCGAAGTCGCAGTATCTTGCGCGTGGGTGGCAAGCTGCTCGTTTACATACTCTCTGGTTAACTTAACGTTTATTATGAAAGAACCAGCAAAAACCAGTATTAAAAAAACGAGTAAGCTTGAACTTAATTGGGTAGATAGTCTCATTATTCTTGTTTATCTCCGTACATAACGCGGTCTAGCCGCTCTACCATATCGTCCCACATCTTCATTGGGCCGCTTCCCCTCAGCTTACGGCCCGTTCCCATAGCTTTAGCGGCCCACAAGCCGTTACCATTAAAGCTATAAATGGGTGACAAATCTCTTCTTTTATTAGCAGGCAATATACGCCTATTTATATTATCCAAAACAAGTGGAACAGAGGTTGGGGTTTCATAATACGCCAAAACCATGTGGGGTTGGCGTAATTCTAAGGCGGTTACATACATTAATCGCAACTGTTGTTCAGGAACGCCAAGTTCAATCAAAGAGAAGTATTTTGCAATAGTGTAGTCTTCACAGTCGCCAGCACCGGTAGAGATAAACTCAATTGGTGTTGCCCAATAATCTTTTTGTTGCCAGTGAACAAGGTCGTCTACAAAATCAAACCGGTTAAAAAAGCGGTTTATCTGGTAAAGCTTTTCGTCTAAGTCTTCGCTTTGTAGTTCACTAACCAATTGTCGCCATTTAGCAACGTTTTCGCTAGCCTCAGTGCCATAAACTGAACCAATACGGGCATAAACTTGCGGTGTGAACACGGTTTTTTGTTGTGCAATGGGCGATGTAACTGCCAGCAAAGTACACCCTATAATCACAACCATGCGAGCAGCTGATAACATGCCGCGCACAGTTAATAAGGCAAGAAAAGGTGAGCATGAACGTTTCTTTTGGTGCAAACCGTAGGTACTTTATGCAATAGATTAAGGCAAGTGTAAAAAATCTTTCACTACTATGGGTTAGCATAGCTTGCCTACCAATAACATAATGATGGCAAACTTATTAAGAACTTGAAAGGCATTTCAAAAGCCATAAAGTCTTTTTATTAAAAAGTGATCTTTCTGGCATGGTTTATGTTTAATTGTTTTTAATTAAGATTTTAAAATTATAAGTACGCGGTGCGGGTTATGAAGTTGTGCGCCGTCTGGTATCATTGCCAAGCTTTGTAGTAATTTTACAACGAAAAGGAACTTTCATGGAGTACTCAGCGCGTCCAGCGGTGTTTATCATTAATTCACTTGAAGGCGGTGGCGCTGAACGAGTAATGGTTAAGCTATTAACCATAATGCAATCGTACTTTGTTGCTAAACGTGTTCCTGTTCATCTTATTCTTCTTGACGACTTGCCAGAGTCACAGCTTTGCCCCGAGTACGTAAATAAAATAGTACTTAATGCTGAAGGCAGTTTGGTTTCAGGGTATAAGCAACTAAAACCCGTATTGGCAGACCTGAACCCAGAATATTGCTTCAGCTTTTTAACAAGAAGTAACTTCTTAAACGTTACCTTGGCTAAACGGCTAAAATTTAAAGCCATAATAAGCGAGCGGGTTAATACAACAAGCCATCTTTCCGGCGGGCTAAAAGACAGTGTTAGCCGACTATTAGTTCGTTTGTTTTACAACAAAGCTGACAGCGTTGTTGCCGTTTCTGAAGGTGTAAAAGCCGACCTTATCGACAACTATGCAGTATCAAGAGATAAAATTTCGGTGCTGTATAACCCGTATGATATTGAGCAGCTTCAAGCTCAGGCATCGGAAAATGTGTCGGACTTACCAGCAAAGCCTTACATTATTGGGGTAGGGCGCTTAGTCAAAAATAAAAATTTCACTTTACTACTTAACGCCTATGCTAAAGCTAACATAGCAGAAAACCTAGTAATTCTGGGCGTGGGCGATGAAGAAGCGAACCTAAAAGCACAAGCCAAAGACCTAGGAATTGAAAACAAAACGCAGTTTCTTGGTTTTAAAGCAAACCCATACCCTTATTTAAGCAATGCCGAATACTTTGTAAGTACGTCGAACGCTGAAGGCTTCCCTAATGCCATTGTTGAAGCCATGTGTTTAGAAAAAGCGGTAATAGCAACAAACTGCGAATCTGGCCCTGCAGAAATTATTGCCGAGCAATATCCTTACAGAGTAACTGGCGCTAGCAATGAAAAAAACGGTATTCTTTGTGAGTTGAATAACGCTGAAGGTGTTGCAAGTGCGTTAAGCTCATTCAGTGATGAAACTGTTCGGGCATCTTACGTTGCAAAAAGCAAAAACTGTGCAAAGCAATTTTCTTACAATGCCTTTCAAGAAAAAGTAATAGCCATTATTGAAAAGGTTTGCGAATAAACATGTTTGAAGGGTTAAAAGTAGTTGTTGGCCTAATAAGTTTTATTATGGTGTATCGCACCATAACTGGGAACTGCAATAAATATTTAGCGTTTGCTATTTGCGCTATATGGCTGCGATTCTTTTTGTCGGCGTTTCATACTATTACGTACCCTTCGTTGGTTGCGGGCTTTTCGATAAATGCGCTTTCGAGTATTTCTGTGGCTGGGCTGGGGCTATTCTTTTTGCCGTTTACAGTATTTACCCTCAAGAAGCTTTTTCCATTTTATCTATTTTTTACGGTAATCGCTGTCAGCGGTTTTGTGAATATGAAGATACCAGGTGCAATAAATGTATTGGTTAAATGGTGTTACTTCTTAGTTTTGGCAGGGGCATTATTTCTATCTATACGAGTTCAAGGGCAACAGGAAACATTTAAAAAGTTATTAGTAGCATTTGTGATGCCGGTGACAATGCAGGTACTGTCTATTTTGTTAGGGCATGCAAAAGCAGCTGAAGCAGATGGTTCAACCAGCTTTATCGGTGGTTACAACCACGAAGCCGCCTTTTCAATGATTATAGTTAGTTTCATTTTCGTAATAGGACTGACTAAGCCAAACTCCATTCGCTTCAGAACTGGCTTATTTTCCTTGGCTATATTGCTACTTGTTCTAGTGAACTATAGAACTTCGGTACTTACGATTTTGCCTATAGCGGCCGTTTTTTATTTCACGCTTGTCGAGCAACGGTTAAAACCCTCACAAAAAGTGCCTGTGCTGACAATCGTCTCTATGGTTATCGTTGCATCGTTTATGGTTTTGTCATTTACCATGCGTGAACGCTTCTCTGATGTAGGTCTGCTAATTAGTAACTTAGATATTATTTTTAAAGCGCCAATATATTTTAGCGAAGCCGAAAAAGACATTATGTCGGCTCGCGTATTCATCTGGAGTCAATATATAGATGGGTTTGTGAATGCTAATGCTCTTAACCAGTTAATTGGGTTTGGTCCTGATTCTTGGAAAGGAGTATTCGCTAAATATGCGCATAATACCTATGTATCAAATCTTTATGAATATGGAGTAGTTGGTTTCACCGTTTTTATTTTCATGTTTGGATATTCGTTAAACCAAGCATTAAGAATCAGCAAAAGTGGTCTATCTAAAATAGTAGCTTTTTCAATAGTTGGTTTTTTAATAATGAATATGGCAACAATGCCGCTTTGGAATATCGAGGGCTTAATATTCTTTGCAATTCTAATTAGCGTTGTTCTTGCTTTATCTGCACCGAAAAAGCTTTTTGATCCAAACTTACATAACAATCAAGTCATGAGGTTCGCCAAATAATATGAAGATATGTGCGATAGGTTTACGCGGAATACCCGATGTTATGGGGGGCATAGAGTCACACTGCCAGCAGTTATACCCACGTATGGTAGAAAAGGGCGATTCAGTAGTAGTTATTGCGCGTTCACCTTATGTAAGCGGAAACAAATATACCTACAAAGGTGTAGACGTAGTTAGTGTATGGACCTTAAAACATAAATTCTTAGAAACCTTTATGCACACTTTTTTTGCGATTCTGTACGCAAGAATATTTGTACATCCAGATGTAGTTCATCTTCACGCTATTGGGCCTGCATTGTTTACTCCGCTCGCGCGGTTGCTAGGTATGAAAGTAGTAGTGACACACCATGGTGCAGATTATGACCGACAAAAGTGGAATGGACTAGCGAAGTTTATTCTAAGATCTGGCGAAAAAATGGGAGTGTTATTTTCAAATAAAATGTTTGTAGTAGGAAAAACTTTAACGAACAGGCTGAAAAAAGAATTTTCAAATCAAGCTGGAAAAATCGAATATGTGCCCAATGGCATGTTGCCCTCATTTACAGGGGAGATTAGTGCAAGTGCACTTCCCAAGGAATTAGGACTCTCCTCAAATAGCTATGTTCTCACAGTGGGCAGGCTGGTACCCGAAAAAGGCTTTCACGATTTGGTGGCTGCCTACCAAAAAGCTAATACTTCTTTAAAGTTAGTTATAGTCGGCCAAGCAGATCATCAGGATGAATACGCGTGTACATTGGTAGAACAAGGGAGCGATAACATTATTTTTGCTGGCCGGAGGTCAGGCGATGAACTTAAAGCGTTATACAAACACGCGAGAGTATTTGTATTGCCGTCATATCATGAAGGTTTACCTATTGTTGCGCTTGAAGCTATAAGTGCGGGTACGCCTGTAATTCTTAGTGACATCTTACCTAATAAAGATATCGAAGCACCGGTAGATAGCTATTTTGAGGTTGGGGATACTGCAGCTCTGGCTAACAAATTGACCAATTTAGATTCGCTAGATTTGGCGCTAGACCAGAATAGGTATTTATACATTTTTAATTGGGACCGAATTGCTGATAATACCCTTAGTTTAATGAAAAGCGTTTTTATAAAAGGTGCTAGCAGGTGAGCTTAAATATTTCAGTAGTCATCACTACCTACAATCGACCCGACTGTCTCTTAGAAGCTCTAAATGGTGTAAAAAGCCAGCTTTATTCACCATTTGAAATTATCATTATTGACGATAATTCGAGTCAAACATACGAAAGCGCTATGCCTACTATCAATGCCCTAGGTGCTAGGTACTTAAGACAAAACGTCTCTTGCGGGGCAAACAAGGCTCGAAATTTAGGTATTGAAGAAGCTAGTGGCGAAGTAATTGCTTTTTTGGATGACGATGATATTTGGTTACCGGAATATCTGACAACTTTGGTTGGCCATTATGAAGCTGGTGCTGATGCTATCGTTTCTGGTTTTAAACAGTTAGGTAATGAGGATGTTGTCGTTGTGAACAATGATGAAGAGGTGACTAAACCATCACTTCTTCGAGGAAATACCTACTGCGGAATGAGTGGCTTCAGTGCCAAACGTGAACTATTGTTGATGCACTCTTTCGATGAATCATTAAATAATGGCCAAGATTGGGATATGTATGTAAGACTTTTTCAAAAAGGCGTTAAGTTTAAAAATATACCTAAGCCAGTTTTTTTGTATAGATTCCAAAATGAAGATGGCATCGGTGCAAAAGTACGTAAAATGAAACCGGAAGACATTGATAAAAGGTTGGGGTCTGCATATAAGCATAAGGTTTTTCTTGGTGACTATTGGTTTAAAAAACGAGTCTGTGAACAAATCTTGTTTTCTCTTAAACATAAGAATGAAAAGTCACGCTGGATCATCCAAGCTCTTAAAATGGCAGGTGTCAGAGCTACCTTTGTTTTCTTTTTTAATGCACTCAAACGTAAGGTATTCAATAGACCTATGTCCATATAAGAGTGATTCTCCGATTACTCTCCTACTTATTAAAAATTAAATGCGTGGTTCACATGACTTCAAACGTAAAAGTTTCTGTAATCGTTCCCGTATGGAATGATGAACGAAGAGTTGTTAAATGCATTAACGCGCTTAAGAGTCAACAGTTTGTACCTGAAGCTTACGAAATAATAATTATTGATAATGGCTCTACTGATAGGACTTTTGAAGAAATTCAAAGGATTGAAGGTATCACTGTTTTACAAGAGCTTCAGCCTGGTTCATATGCTGCAAGAAACAAGGGGCTTTCGGTTGCTAAAGGAAACTATGTAGCATTTACAGACTCTGATTGCGTTCCAGATAAAAACTGGTTGGCTTCTCTAATTGAGTGCGCCGAAACTCAGAGGGATATAGGTGTAGTCGCGGGTGATGTTAGCTTTTTCAAAGATGACGCTGATATTATTGATGATGCATCTCTAGCATACGAGAGCTTTTTCTCAATGAATCAAGAAGAGTATGCGAGGAGAGGCGTTTGCATTACAGCAAATTGGCTGTCGAAAAAAAAGACACTTCTCGAGTTAGGTGGGTTCAACGCCAAACTTAAATCGGGAGGAGATCATGATATGGCAAAGCGACTTACTAACAATGGTTTAAGTGTTGTTTTTTGTAAGCAGGCAGTAGTTGCTCACCCAGCCAGAAATAAGCAAGAAATTCTTAAGAAAAGAAGGCGGGTTATCGGTGGCTCTTGGGATAAAACAGACGGCAAGCTCAAGTCCATAAAGCTGCTTTGGGAGGCCGTTAAACTATATATCAAACGTACGCTTCTTGTGTTTTTTTCGAATGAAGCCTCTCTTAAACAAAGGTTATCGGTCTTTGGAATCATATCAGCGATATTCTTTGTATCGTTATCAGAAATAGCGAAGCTCACAGCTGGTCAACAAAGTACAAGAAGCTAAAAGGAATAATATAAATTGAGCAGGATAGTAAGTGCTACTTCATGGACGACATTAGCGACAATAGTAAACCTACTGCTAACGATGGCGCAGCTCGCTATATTAGTGCGCATTTTAGCTCCAGCAGTATTTGGTCAGTTCGCCGTTGTTAATATGGTGATAGAGGTATTTGTTGCTTTCGCTTTGGGAGGAATCTCGAACTTTCTAGTATATAAAAAGAATGCAGACCAACCCACAAGCAATGCCATATATTTTCTTGCTCTTGGGATAGGCGCAATATTCAGCTTGGTGTTATTTTTTATTAACGCCCTTTTTAGCAACTGCGCTTGGGTATGAAAGCATAGTCCAAGAACTAAGGTTGGCCACTGTTTTACTAGTAATTTCATCTATTGCCTCGCAATATCAAGCAGTAGGAATGAAAAACTTTCATCATCAACGGGTAGCGCAAGTTGATATATTTGCGAAAGTCCTATCCTTTGTGTTTGCAATCAGTTTTAGTCATTTGGAGCTACTTTGTTTAGTAGGAGCCACTATCGTATACCAGTTAGTTCGTCTGGTTGGGTTCATGATGGTTTTGGGAAGAGAAGTAAACCTAACGACTAAAGTAAATACTGCTATTTATCGTGAAGCTTTCAATTATGGAATATTTGACTTTGGATCTCAGGCTCTAAATATTCTAAGAAGGCAACTTGACGTTATTATTCTAGCTGTAACCCTTCCGAGCAACGAATTAGGGGTTTACCATGTTATAAAGCAACTTGCCAGCAGACCTGCACAGGCACTACAGCCTATTATAGGTAAAGTGGCATTACCCGCATTTGCAGAAGTAAAAGAAAATGGAACGCGATTCGCCAGAGTCTATAAAGACTTCTTTATACTACAACTGTTTGTACTAGCAATTATTTACATACCAGTAATCATCACGTCAGACCTAGTCACAGCGTTGTTCTTCGGTTCCGATTTTGTGCAACATAGCTGGGTATTATCAATACTTTCAATATTTTGGTTCATCCGTGTAGCTAGTTCTAACTTAGTCGGACCATTAGTTCAGGCGACTGGCTTTACCAAGAGAAATTTTCTCTGGAATGTAATTTTACTTTTGCCTAATACACTAGTTATTTATGCGTCCTCACAGTATGGTGTAGTTGCTCTGGTCTCGGCGATGGCTGTATTCCAGCTTATCCTGTTTCCTATTGTGAATTATTATTTCATATTATTTATCACAAACGTCAGCTTCCCTTTTTCAGTTAAAAATATGCTTATAGTCGTGACTTCACTGTCTGTCCCGCTAGCCATACTAAAGTATTTTGTTTTGCCTTTTATACCCGAAGTATTTTTGGTAAAAGAAATCATTGTAGCAATGCTTACATTTGCTATAGCCGCTATGTTGTTGGTCTTCTACAAAGAGCTAAAAAACTCACTTATAAGAGTAAAAGGATTTTAAATGTCAATTTCCAAAAAAGTTTACTTTTTTGTACGGACGTTCCCTGTGTTATCGCAAACGTTCGTCCTTAATCAAGTAAAAGATCTCAAGAACCAGGGAATGGATGTTCATGTGTTGGCTGTAAATCCTATTGATCATACTTCTTCAATACTAACTTCCATATTTGGACCGGATGTGGATGAAAAAGTATCGTCAATATTACCAGAGCCGCACTCAAAAAAGTCGTGGGTATATATGCTCCTCGGGGCATTGTTGTGCGCGTGTGTTAAGCAGCGTTGGCCGATTTTAGGTTTAGCAAGCCGGCTAATAAAGAAGAAAAATTTTTTTACGGCAAAAGATTTACTATGTTTAGTTTGGCATTTGCGGAACAAAAAAATCGTTATGGAAAATTGCATAGCGCACTTTGGAAGTAATGGTGTAGTACTAGATTATCTCCGAAATGCTGAACTTATAGACTGTGAAAACCTATTTACGGTTTTTCATGGTTATGAAATAAGTCGTTATGACCAATTGAAGTTATGGAAAGAAGAGTATGGCAAGTTAGGTGGAAAGTTGTTACCTATTAGCGAACATTGGGCTGAATCTTTAGTTAATTTTGGTGCTAACAAATCGAGCATAGAAGTCGTCCATATGGGCGTAGATGTCGATACTTTTTCTTTCAGCGATAAAGAACTATCTTCACCACTTCAGGTGCTTTCTGTCGCTAGAGCGACAGAAAAGAAAGGACTTAAGTATGCGATAAAGGCAATTCTAAACACGGAAGTAGAGTGCCACCTAACGTTGATTGGTGATGGAAGTTTGCTGCCAAATTTAAAAGAGATAGTGGAAAGGCATGATAACAAACATAGAGTAAGCTTTTTAGGTGCTTGCTCACCCATAGAAGTTGCTAACGAACTAAAACGTACTGATTTATTCTTACTCCCTTCAATACAGGACCGATATGGTGACAAAGAGGGTATTCCTGTATCGCTGATGGAAGCAATGGCTAGCGGCGTAATCGTGTTGTCAACATATCATAGCGGAATACCGGAACTTATTGAAAATAAGAAGACAGGCTTCTTAGTACAAGAACATGACAGTGATGCTATAAGCAATGCAATATTAGATATATCGAAGCGGCGGGACCTGAGTGAAATACGTGATAATGCTAGAAAAAAAATAGAGCAATCTTTCAATTCGAAAGTTTTGAGAGATGACTTGATTAAGATTTTAGGTAGATAGGGAAAGCACATGTTAGGTATAAAAACTGCAATAAGTTATCATATTAAGAGTTATCTCAATATTTATCCCTATCGTCGCTATATGTGTAAGCATAATTGCATTTTTATTCATATACCCAAGGCGGCGGGTACAAGCGTGCTACACGCTTTATCTGGCTCTACTAAGCATGTTCAACGAGACCATTGCTCAGCTTTCAATTTTAAAAGCGCGGACAAGAAGCGTTTTGAAAGAAGTTTCAAGTTCGCATTTGTACGCCATCCAGTTGATAGACTGCTTTCGGTTCACCGTTATTTATTGTCTGGTGGAAATGGAACTAATAATAAGCGGTTAAGTGCACTTATAAATAGTGAATATAATCAATTCGATGACTTTGTCCTAAATTACCTTAATTCTATGCGGATACATACAGAAGTACTTTTCAGGCCGCAATTTAGTTTTTTATGTAATGAATATTTTGAAGTGATGGTTGACTTTGTAGGTAGATACGAAAAGATCGATCAAGATTTCAAAGTCGTAGCAGATAAACTCGATCTAAATACTACGTTACCTAAATCTAACGTTTCAAAGTTATCTAATGGGTCAGATGTTTCTGATAATGTTCGCGAAAAAATATTTGATTTGTATTCAAAAGATTTCGAATTATTTGAATACTAGTTTCATATTAACGTCATATAGACAATACATTCGTGAAAATCGTTACTGTCAGAAATATTTACAATATATATTCTCGGAATACTGTGTTTTTTATAAGCTGTTGATTTTAAAGGGTTTTATGTGGTGGCCTAAATTTTGCTTTATTGATTTTCAGTAACATATTAATTATTTCAAGTATTATTGAGGTCCATATGAAGAAGTACATTGCAGCGCTGCTACTTGCACTTACCACAAGCGTTTCTCACGCAGCACTTATCGAGTATAAGTACACTGGTATAGACAGCACTTTCGACGCGAGTTCTAGTCTATTGGATTACATCAACAACAGCTCGTCTGCTACTACATCAAATGCATCAGCTTTTGATATGGTTAATTCTGAAACTCAGTCAGTTTCTCACATCTCGTTTGAATTTGATTTTTCTTCGCTTGTTCAATTTACTCTTTTTGCTGGCTTAGACGCGTTTTACGGAGCAGAAATCTACGTGAATGGGTCGAATGTTCTAGACACCGAAGATGATCTTTGGTGGAGAAAAACGTGGACAAACAGTGATGTCCAGTCAGTAGATCGCTTCAATTGGATTAACTAAAATTGATGTTGTTTGGGCTGAAGAGTGCTGTGGTGGGCTTAGCAGTATCGCTTTTTCATCTGACTTGTTAGGTGGTGATTTGCTGGTTTTGACTGATGAGAACATTCAGGCGTTGAATACTGCATCATCTAGCAATGTTGCACAAGTTCACGAGCCTTCGGTTCTCCTACTTTCTCTAGTTGGTGCTTTTTTTATTGGTGCACGACGCTTTAAGAGATAGTCTTTCTGACTCGTCTTGAAATAGGTTGACACTTATTTCGGTTAAAATGCCCGATGTATTCCATCGGGCGTTTTGTATTTAAGGGCCAGATGTGGCCGCCTACCATTATAGATTGCTACTGACTCTGCAACCATCTTTCTCGCTTCTTCTAAATCTCTTGGCTTATAGAGTAAGTATTCATTTTTAAGAAGTATCCGTCCGGTAATCCCCACATTCAATTCATAAATTAGCTACGGCATGGTGTTCTCTTTTTGTTAAGGAGAATGACCATGCCGCAATATCAACGAAGAGACATCCAAGACTGGCTCAACTTATTCGAGCAGCGAAAGCAAAGCGGGCTCACCGCAGTGGCGTTTTGTCGCCAACAGCAGAATAATGTTCAAACTTACTACACCAAGCGTCGTGATATTCGGTTACAGCGAACAAGCAACAAGTTTGTTCAGGTGAAACGTGAAGTTGCCAGACGCTTACATTTGAATAATTATAAAGGGCTTAACAGCCCCTTTTTTTGTAAGTTGCGCTATAGCGAATAATGATTAGATGTCCCAACTCTGATTGACCTTGAGACAAGTAAGCTTTCAAACAAGAATTATTTATTCTTTACGTAGAACTGCTTCGTAAATAGTTCGATCTACCTTGGTGAACTCACGAATTCTTTCCATTATTGCACTATTATTATATATCTTTTGAGCTTCATCACTATTAGGCGTGGTATTTTTACTACTAACTTTTATATTAGCACCGAATTTGTTGTTGAACTGTTTCTGCCAACTCTCTAAATCTTCAAGCACACCGACACTTGCAAAATTCGCTAGATTTAAAATTGCAGAATCAATAGCTTCATTTTTATTAGCCATAATTTCTTCGTATGTACTAAATTTTGAAAAGAAACGTGCGTATGTTGTACTTGAAGATTTGGCTTTTTCTGTATCTAAATACTCAGAAATTTCACTATCATTCTTTAACCACGAAGAGGACTTGAATCTATTATAAACGTACTCAGACACAAAGCGTTTTTCAGGTTCACGTAAAATGGTTATAAAATTCCAATTTTTAGAGAATTCTGAAGTTACTTCCGGGCGGGCCCTACAATGACCAGTTATGAACACTTGGCCTTTGGAGTTAAGGTAATTAACAAGTTGAGCTTCTCTTACCGTCATCATGTCAAGGTTCAATATCTCGCTCGCGACCTTACTTCCCTTTAAATCGATATTATTAGTGAAGCGAGATGCTTTTAATATCTTGGGATAAAGAGATTCGTAAATCGCGTCGGATAACGAAACGCCCCCACACTTAGGCACGTGACAAAAAAACACCTTGGGGTAGCTCTCTAAAATTTTTTCGACCTTCTTCTTTATTTGCTGCCTCAAACTAAATCCTTAATATTAGTTGTTTTTAACTTTATATAATTAGAATAGAGACCGTGAAGCAAGTATTGATCCTAAAAATTAAATTTTAGTTTTTTAAACGGATTTATCGCACCACGATGTGTATTATTTTAAGCCTGCCTTATTACAGGTTTATTGCTTTCAATATTTGCCATTTTGTTTACAAAGAAGTTCAGGTCTATTCACTTACTCTTATATTGCTAAATACTACCTTAACTTTGTTTTCTATGGGGGTAACGCTATCGTAATCTAACAATAAATATAAGTAATCTATCTGCCCGGTAATGTATTTTCCGACTGGAAACTCAACGGCATTACTACTCTCATCAAAGTTGGCTGTACCATCTAAACCCCACTCTTGGGTTCCTGAAAACCTAATTATTCTATTGCTTGTTTCTTTAGTGTCTGTTTCCATTCCGATACCGACAATCTCTGCTTGACCTTCTATTTTTAGTTTAAGGTTAACGATTGAGCTTTCAGTTAATACACAATTAATCGGAAAACGTATCCAGTTATTTCCTGTCATTGTTACGGTACCTTCCGGCGACACTACAGTGGTGCCATATTTATATTGTTTAGTAATTGGAACATACGCAGTTTGTTCTAGATTAAATTCGCAAATAGTTTCTGGTTCTTTGATACTAGGAGTAAGAGCTACCATTTCTGTAAAGTTAGGTATGGTATTGCCCTCACTTATGGAGCTGGTTGATGGCATCAATGCTTTCAAAGATTCAACAAACTCGAGGTTGTCTGAAAGGGGATGTTCAGAAAGATTAGTTAAGTCGAACTCATATCTTGCGTCTTGTAAGGTTTCGTTAAAACAAAGGTCATTGCTACTAACACTCCCTATAAATTTTTCTTTATCAAAAATACAGTAGCCAACTGAGCTTCCTGTATTTTGAGTAATGATAATGTTATTTTTTGTATTGACCCAAAAAGTTGAGTCTCCAACGACTTTAGAAGCTGCTATTCCATTTCTCTGAACGTCAATAAAATTTTCAAAGATGAATGTCTGTCCTGCAGGCTTAGACATGAGGCCTCCAGCTTTTATCGCAGTCCATTCTTTTCCTCTATCGTCACCTAAGTTATGAATAAAGTTATGAAACAAGTAACTTGGTCCTAAGAGATTCGGTGCAATACTAATTCCAGTATAACCTTGAATAAGTTCATTATCGTATACCAGAACATTCTGCTGCCCCCCATCAATTTCAATGAGGTCGTCGTTTGCATAAGCCAAATAATTGCCATGAATAGCTGAGTTTTTTACGAATCCGCCACGGCGTTCTGTGTTCATTCTACCTTCGATGACATCGTTAAATCTGTGATCTTGACTACCGTAGAAACGATTATTTCTAACTATAAATTCACCCCGGTATGCATCACTGTCATGATATGCCCAAACTTGAAGCGCATTTGCACCTTTAGGGTGACCAACCGACCAATTATTTGCTCCTAGATTGGGGCTATGTACTTCACACTCTTCAATCACAGCAATACCGCTTCGCTCTAAGTAAATACCCGAATCGTAATTGATAGGGGAGTTACTTGTCGGGCTTGAGTAAGCTTTGCCGTTTCTAATATCAACTGCTTCTCTTCCATACTCCGATACGTTGCAACCTTTAATCCAGATATGGTGTGCCTTTTTTGCAAATATACCGTAACGCTGCCCGCCTTTAACTGTAAGATTTTCTAGCATAACGTACGAGTTGTTACCAATATTTACAGCCGCAAGTACATCGCTGCCAGCTTCAATAACGGGGCCGTCGCCTATAATTTTTGCATAGCCATCTGCGCTACCTTCTATATTTAGCGCTTCTAAATCCAGTTGTCCGCCAGAATATATCTCAGAAAGGTAATAAATTTTATTTGGGTCGATAGGGGGCGTATTAGGTTTTGTTGTTGTTTGAAAGGAATGTTCAACGATATCGCCATAAGCATCCGTGACGGTTACTTCTATATGATACGTAGTGCTTGCTTCTAGGTACACTATGCTTCCAGCGAATGACCCGTAAATTGGCTCCCATGCTAAATCTAGCCCTTCACGCCAATAAGTATCATCTTCGGCTCTAAATTTAACGGTGGCAGTACTTTCTTCATCCTGGCCGTAAATTACTAACCCTATCGAATTAATAAGCGGGGTAGCTGTATCTTCAAATCCAGAAGCTGATGCGGCAAAAACTATTGTAGGGTCTAACCCTGCTGTAATCGCCGACTCGTAAATATCGTTTTTGCTTAAACCCGAATATGTTGAAATGATTTTCATCCACTTTGCAGTATCAATGGGATAAAAAGCAAATAGAGCGGAGGCTTGATTAGAGGTTATATTGGCAAACCGCGCTTTCTTTTCATCTTCACTGATAGGTGGGCTAGGTATTAACACATGTTGCTTATACAACTGGGCTATCTCGTCTTCGTACTTTTCAACAATGGTCGATAAGTTTTTAGGGCCTTCGTAATTAGCTAGTAATGAGCTTACGGTATCACTATCGCTAATATTCGCATGAACATAGCTATACAAAATATCACCGGGTTGGCTCCCCTTCGTATAATTCTTATCATTCTTGCTTATAGTGGCACAAGAAAGCGTTAAAAAAGACAGCAAGCCGATTAAAGTGAAGCAAAAAATAGATGAGTTTGAGTTAGTAGAGTGCATGGTATATGCCTATAGATTGAAAAGCATGACAAGAAAACTAGGGCTGTTTTAAAAGGGTAGTGCTAACGTTGTTACGTATCAAGGTGCAAGCTGGGATCTCGCTAATTAAATTAGTTACAGTCTCTAGAGGTTGTTGATCTTTGTATGAAAAGCAGCCGGCATAGCAACGAG
>NZ_CACSIG010000065.1:0-57232 GCF_902705815.1 Alteromonas infernus | reverse complement strand
GGCTCCCTGTTAGAAATTAAACCCTCAAACACAAAACAGGTCTGACTGAGTATCGGGCTTCGCGCTATTTTGCACGCTTACCCACCTGCCTTGCCGAATCAGGTTCACTTTCGTTGTGTACCTCTAACTTCCTATGGCTTCCTTCAGACCCTATCGTTGGCCAACAGCGCCCTTGCCATTCGGATTATCTTCCCCTCAGTCAGGGTGATTCAGGTTTCTTTCAACCTGACGGGTTTGCCAGCTTCGCTGGGCAAACAAAAAAGCCCCGCGTAATACGCGGGGCAATCAAGCACACTCAACTTGGAACACACTTTTAGCTGAAAACATACTTCCTACGTTTTAGCTAACTGCATTAATTTAGTGTGTTTAGCCCTTCGTTAGTTCAATAATTTTTTCATTCGCATCGGCAAAAGCGCTATTCGCTTGCTCTTCACCCATGTTAAGTCCTTCAGCATAAACGAAATTTACATCGCTGATCCCGATGAAATTTAAAAAATGTTTTAAATATGGTGTTTGTGTATCAAAGTCTGAACCAGCGTAAACACCACCACGGGCTGCAAAAACCGTGGCTGATTTATTCTCTAACAAGCCTACAGGGCCTGTCTCTGTATATTTAAAAGTAATACCAGCCCTTGCGATACGGTCGAAGTAGGCCTTAAGGCTAGAAGGAATGCCAAAGTTATACATAGGTACTGCAAGTACAATTTCGTCCGCCGCTTTCACTGCTTCAACAATATTGTCAGAAATTTTTGCCAATGCATGTTGAGACTCGTTCCTTTCAGATGCATCCGTCATCCACGCCTGCATTTCTTCGCCAGTTAAATGCGGCAGCGCCAGTGAAGCAACATCCACGCGGTTGATGCGCACGCTATCGTCGTTCTCAATTTTTAATAGATACTCGTTGGCGAGTTTAGATGAGTTGCCCTCTGTACCGTTAAGGCTAGAAAAAATCGCTAGTACTGTCTTCATGCAGACCTCCAATATCTGTTATCTCGAAAGGACTCATATATTAGGCCAACCAGCTTGGATGAAAATATTAAAATTAAGGAGGCTTTGTTCTATTTTATAGAACAAAGCCTAGACATGTAAACAATATGAAAACATTACATTGCGTTAATGTTGCAAGGAGGTTGATCTTCTCTATTTCGCTTTGCGTAATCGAGTTTGCCACAACACAATTAAGAGGATACGAAATATGAGAAGGACCAAAGCACTCCTTGCTTGTTCAATACTACCACTGTTTTTATTCGGTTGCTCAGATGACGACGACGATGTGGTTCAAGAGCCCACTCCAGAATTTGCCAATGTTAGGGTTGTTCACGCCGCATCGGATGCCCCCATGGTTAACGTTACCGCAAATGATGCCATATTAAACAGCCTTGAAAATGTAGACTACCAAGTCGCTTCTTCCCGTTTTAGAGTGGAAACGGGTACCTACGACATTGGTGTAACCGGCATTCTTCCAGGTGAAAACGCTGAAGTTTTACAAGCCAATGTAACGCTAGAAGCAGACATGAATTACGACATCTTTGCTGTTGGTAATGTAGCAGATGAATCGCTTTCGCTTCTCACGGTAACAAGCACCGAAACAGCCGTTGAAGCCGGTAATGCGCAAGTTCAGATTGTACATGCAGCATCTATGGCACCGACGGTCGACATTTATGTTACTGCCCCCGATACAGACATCACTGCGGAACAACCACTTGTCACTGCTGAATTTACTGATTCTACAGACTTGATTCAGGTTCCAGCAGGAGATTACCAAATTCGTATTACACCAGCAGGTGAAACCTCGGTGGTGTACGATTCAGGCACGGTTAATCTCGCCGATGGTGCAGACTTGCTTATCGCAGCTACTAACAATGTAGGTACGGGGGAATCACCCGTTACGCTGCTTGCAGCAGATGGTGATGGCAGCTTTAAAATATGGGACACAGAAGCGGGTGCAGCGATTCGCGTGGTCCATGGTATCAGCGACGCGCCAGCGGTTGATGTAATTGCTAATAATGAAATTGTGTTGGTAGACGGCATCCAATTCCCTCGTACAACCGATTATCTTTCTGTTGCTGCCGGCGATTATTTAATTGATGTAGTAGCGGATAGCGATAGTAGTGTTGTGGCAATTGACGATGCAGAATTATCGCTAGAAGTCGGCATGTCGTATACCGCTATCGCAAATAATACTCTAGCAGCGCCAGAGTTAGACGTACTGCTTGATATGCCACGTTCTGTTGCAACTGAAGTAAAAGTGCGAATTATTCATGCTTCACCCTCTGCTGGAAACGTTGATATTTATGTGACAGCGGATGGCGAAATTGATGCCATTGACCCCACCTTTGCAGATATAGCCTATGATACAGGCGAGCTTGTTGAAACAGGGTATGTTAGCTTAGCTGAAGGCGACTATGTGGTAACTGTAACCCCCACCGGTACAAAAACCGCTGCTATCGAAACGGGTGTACTATCACTAGTAAACGGTGAGATATACACGGCAATCGCACTTGATGGCGCGATGGAAGGTGATTTACCGCAGTTAGCGTTACTTGATGGTCTAGCACCACCCCCACCAGCGTTTAATGCTGATATGACTTACAACGTTAGTTTAAGTGGAGCGCAAGAGGTACCTGCTGTTGATACCATGTCTACTGCAACGGCAGTCGTTGAGATTGACGAGGATCTACCTGCATTTAGCGTAAGTGTAGATGTTTCCGGTTTAACCGAAGTTACTGGCGTTCACGTTCACGATGGGGGCATTGGTATGAACGGCCCTGTTGCTTTCCCACTGACCGATGCTGGAAATGGTACCTATGTTTTAGCTGAAACTACCATTTCACCGAGTAACCTAGATGCGCTGACTAGCGGTGAGTGGTATCTAAACGTTCATACCACAGCTAATCCAAGTGGCGAAGTGCGTGGCCAAATTGTCCCTGACACTACAACGGTAGTGACATTCTCGCTAAGCGGCAGTCAAGAAGTACCAGCGGTAGATACTATGGCTATGGGCTCTGGCTATGCCCTTTTCGATACGACCAACAATAATGTTTCTCTTGTGGCGGTTACCACTATCGATAACGCCACAATGGCACACATTCACACTGGCTTTGCTGGAGTAAATGGTCCTGTGCTAGAAGCGTTGGTGGAAAGTGACGAAACAGCTGGCGTTTGGATGACGGACGGAAGCGTAATGCTTGACGAAGCTACAGCTACGCAATTACTTTCAGGAGGTCACTATGTGAATGTACACACTGCGGCATTCACTGGCGGTGAAATTCGAGGCCAGATCACGCCTGACAATATCGAAGTGTACGGCATCATTGCCGATGGCTTACAAGAAGTTCCGGCCGTTACTACAACAGCAAGCGGCGCGGGTGCATTCACGCTGAACACATCCACAGGTGCACTATCTGGTAGCGTAACCATTACAGGTATGACGGCCAACATGGCGCACATCCACGAAGGTGAAGCGGGTGTAAACGGTGGTGTATTACTGGGGCTTACTGACGGTACAGATGGTATGTGGTCGGTGCCAGCTAATACAACGCTAACCTCTGAGCAAATGGGTGTTATGGCTGACGGAGGTCTTTACACAAACTTCCACTCAGATGCATTCCCAAGCGGTGAAATTCGCGGTCAAATTACCCTAGGTTTTGATTAGACAGAGGCCAGTCAAACGTATTGCTTTAATTATATTGAACGCAATTAGTACAAAATAAAAAAGGGGCGAAAGCCCCTTCTTCTGTACTTTAACTCAGCAAAACATTGTCTAAATCGTGTTTAGCGCTGCTTCAAAATCCGCAATCAGATCCTGAGTGTCTTCAATACCTACTGAAATACGTAACATGGTATCGGAAATACCCATAAGCTCACGTTCTTCTGCCGTGTTCTCGAAATAAATAGTAGGTGCAACAGGTAGTGCGAGGGTGCGATTATCGCCTAAGTGGGTGGCGCAGATTACCAGCTCCATCTCGTTTAAAAACGCCACAGGGTTAGCGCCTTCAATCAAATCAAAGCTCAATATCGCACCGTAGCCACCGTTTAGATACTCGCGCGCCATGAAATGCTGAGGATGATCGGCAAGACCAGGATAAAATACCTTAGACACTTTTGGATGGTTATCTAAAAACGTAGCGAGTTCCATGGCATTGTGCTGGCTGCGAGTTAAGCGCAAATCAAGGGTTTCCATGCCAAGAGCGATGGCCGTAGCTGATTGCGGTGCCAATGTAGCACCTAAATCGCGCAAGCCTTTCTTTTTGATCTGGGTAATACCCCACTGTGCAGTATCTGCCACCTGATAAGCAGGCTTGAGGTTGTCAAACTTTGTCCAGTCGAAGTTGCCAGTGTCAACCACTGCTCCACCTAACACATTACCGTGACCTGCAATGTATTTGGTTAATGAGCAAAACACCAGTGATGCCTTAACGTCTTTTGCGTAGAAAACTGGTGGCGGGGTCATGGTGTTATCAACCATAAACAGCACGTGCTTTTCTTCACAAAACTGACCGATAGCGTGAAGGTCAGCCACTTGGGTTACCGGGTTCGCCACGGTTTCTGAGTATACGCCCTTTGTGTTCGGCTGGTACGCTTCTTTTACTTGCTGAATATCAGTAACGTCTGTGTAGGTTACTTGCACACCAAAGTCTTTGATGGTCTCAAAAAAACTGCGGGTATTTCCAAACAAGTACTGGCTTACTATTAAATGATCGCCTGACTTAAGCAACGCAAACAAGGTGCTGCTTATAGCAGCCATTCCCGTTGCATAGCATAGCGCACCTACGCCACCTTCAAGTTCACAAAGCATGTTTTGAAGCGCAGCAACTGACGGTGAAGATGAGCGAGAATAGACGTGAGCAGCACGTTTTCCTTGAAAGGCGTCTATGATGCCCTGAGCATCTTTAAACTCGAAAAGCACTGAATTAGATGTACTGCTATGGACACCACCATGTTCTGGTGTATTTAGCATGCGATCAGCATGAACCTGACGGGTTGTGAATCCCAATTTTGTCACGGGTGAAGCTCCGAAAATAGATGATTGCGACTTAGCCTAGTACGTTACTTAAACAGTACTCACTGCTTCTTACGAAACAGCTATGGCTTTGTAATGCAGTTTTTAGGATATTTTGCGCAAACATTATCATAAAACGTATAAATAGTTTGCATTTGTTCATCTATATTAGTCACATTCTGAATAATTGGCCCTAAAACGATAGTCTTTTCCGCATAATCTAGCCCAATAACTTGAATGGGAATATTGGCTTGCTTCGCAATATGCATAAACCCTGTTTTCCATGGATATACAGGGCTTCTAGTCCCTTCTGGTGCAAGCGCTAGAACAAGATGGTCTGCTTGCGCAATTTGATGAGCTATAGTGGTAACCACGCCGTGGGCTTTGCTTCTTTCAATAGGAATACCGCCCAGCCTTCTTACCACTGCGCCAAGCGGACCTCTGAAAATGGTATGTTTTCCGAAGAAGTTAATATTAAGCTTAAAAGAAAACACTACGCACAGGCCAATAAAGAAGTCCCAGTTAGACGTATGCGGTGCCACTGCCAAAATCGCCTTGTTTTGATTGATTAACTCACCTTCAACTTTCCAGCCCCTTTTCGTAAGAAGCCACGCAGCAAATTGTGAAAGCCAATTAGGCCATTTTCGAGGAATATTTTCTCCTACATTTACCTTTCCTATTGCACGTCCTTCTATGCTACTTTTCGTAAATTCTGTCATTATTATTCTCATTACTACTTCTAAGCGAAGGGTAATCAATATGCTAATGTAACGCAATTGTTAACGGTATTTGTTATTTGCTTGAAATCAGACATATTTAAGGAAGAGCATGTGTATTCTTTTTATCGCTAATAAAATGCGAGACGATTACCCGCTTATTATTGCGGCCAATAGGGATGAGTTTTACGCGCGGCCTACTTCCCCTTCACATTTTTGGAATAGCTACCCACACTTACTTGCAGGGCAGGATTTAGAGGCTAACGGCACCTGGATGGGCGTTACACGTAATGGCACCATGGCAGCGCTTACCAATGTAAGAGCCCCCAATAGCATAAATAAAAAATGCGGTGTCTCGCGGCGAATTAGTCGCTAACTGGTTGAAGCAAGACCAGGTTGACGCAACGCACTGTGCTCAATCACAATATTTAAAGACGCTGGAAAATACGCGCCATCAATACAATGGCTATAATTTGTTATTTGGTAATGTAAAGGCGCTTCAGGTTTACAACAATGTAAACAATTCGACCCATCCAATCGATACCGGCGTGTATGGTTTGTCTAACGCTGATATTGCTACACCTTGGCCAAAAGTGACCCAAGGCGTTACCGCATTGAACGATTATGTTGCGAATAAGAGCAGCATTATTGATGACGACTTATTTGATATTTTGCGTTGTGACAACAAAGCTAACGACGCGCAGCTACCCGACACTGGCATAGGCTACGAATGGGAAAAGGCGTTATCCTCCATTTTTATTCAAACTGAAAAATATGGCACTCGCACCTCTACGCTACTATTAGTCGATAAAAACAATACTATTTCATGGAAAGAGCGTCGTTTCTCAGATAAGGGCGAGGTGCTAGAAACCCGTGCCTTTTCTTTTTCAATTTAGGGTATTTCTGAAATGAAACTTTCGTTTACGTTTTCCTTAGCCGAATAATTGAAATATTTTCAACCTTTAGGGGTCGTTTTTTCTACCATCGGTGGCATAATGCCTGCCTGCTAACTTTTGCACACCAACGTAACGTGAGGACATATCGTGTTTGAAGTATTACCCCATCTCGCCCCAGATCCAATTCTTGGCCTGTCAGCTGCTTTTCGTGAAGACACCAACCCAAATAAAATCGATTTAGGTGTTGGCGTATATAAAGATGAGCAAGGTAATACCCCTATTCTTTCAAGTGTTGCTAAAGCACAACAAGTGCTTTTAGACACCGAAACCAGCAAAACCTATATCACGCCTCAGGGTAATCAAGGTTTTATTGATGGCATGTTGTCTTTGCTTTTAGGTAAGAATAGTCCAGTACTTCTTGCAGACCGCGTTGCGGCGGTTCAAGCGCCTGGTGGTTGTGGTGCGCTGCGTATTCTTTCAGAACTGCTAGTTCGTTGTAATGAAAATGGCAAGGTATGGGTAAGCGACCCTACATGGGCTAACCATATTCCACTTATTGGCTCTGCTGGCCTTAAAATTGAAACCTATCCGTACTTCGATAAAGCGTCTGCAAGCATTCGTTTCGACGCTATGATGGAAACTCTTCGCAAAACTGAAAAAGGCGATATCGTTCTTCTTCACGGTTGCTGTCACAACCCAACAGGTGCAGATCTTACTAATGCACAATGGGATGAAGTACTCGAAGTCGCGAAAGAGCGTGAGTTCTTACCATTTATTGATGTGGCTTACCTTGGTTTTGGTGAAGGTTTAGACGAAGACGCCTACGGCATGCGTTTGTTGGTCGAAAATCTTCCAGAAGTAATTGTAGCGGCCTCTTGCTCTAAAAACTTCGGTCTTTACCGCGAGCGCGTTGGATTAGCGGCCATCATTACTGAAGACTCAGCAACCCGTAAAATTGCGCAGGGTCAAATTCAGTCAATCGCACGTGGCATCTACTCTATGCCACCAAGCTACGGTGGTGCATTGGTAGACATCATTCTTGCTGACGAAGCACTGAACAACGAATGGGTATCTGAAGTGAACGAAATGCGCGACCGCATGAAGTCTCTACGAGCCATGCTTGTTCAAAACCTTCACGACAATGGTTCACCGAAAGACTTTAGCTTTGTGAACGATCAAAAAGGTATGTTCTCGTTCTTGTGTATTACACCTGAGCAAGTGCGCGAAGTGCGTGAAAAGCACAGCGTGTACTTTGTTGATTCTAGCCGTGTAAACATTGCAGGCATCAACCAAGAAAACGTTGAAACACTAGCGAAAGCGTTGGTATCAGTGCTTTAAGCGTTAGCCAACGTTTTTAAAAATTCAGAAGGCAGAGTTTAAACTCTGCCTTTTTTGTTTTGTCTCTTCTCCTCACTCCCCTGCGACGAAAGGCTTATAAACGCTTTAAACGACGTCTCGTTACACTTGCTAACAAATTTGTGTTGCACGCCCGGTGCTTTTTCATAGGGCGAACAGGAAATAATCGTTACACTATAACAATGTTGACGTATACGTTAACTTGGTATGTATTAAGTTTGGTTTATAACAATTAGATTAACGACAAGAACAAGGAACACCCATGTCAAAAGTAAGTGTATTTTGTATTTCTGCCGCGTTGCTCGGCACGGCAATGCAGGTAGGTGCTAAGGAAGGCATGTTCACGCCAGAGCAACTCCCTTCAATTGCTGGCGATTTAAAAGAAACCGGTTTGGAAATTCCTGCAAGTAGTATTAACGACTTAACCGCGTTTCCAATGGGCGCTATTGTGTCGCTTGGTGGTTGTTCAGCATCGTTTGTGTCTGACAAAGGCTTAGCGGTAACCAATCACCACTGTGCCCGCGGTTCAGTGCAATACAACAGCACACCAGAAAACAACTACTTAAAAGATGGCTTCTTAGCAAAAGAAATTGGTGACGAACTGCCAGCAGCACCAGGCACTCGCATGTTTGTTACGGTGGATTTTTCTGACGTAACCGACAAAGTTGTTGGCGGTATCAATGATGACGTTCAAGGGCGCGAGCGCTACGACCTTATCGAGGCAAACCGTAAAGCGCTAATTGCAGAATGTGAGTCAGAAGCAGGCTTTCGCTGCTCTGTTCCGTCATTCTTCCAAGGCCTTGAATACAAGCTTATTAAGCAAATGGAAATCCGTGACGTGCGTATTGCTTATGCGCCCGCTGATTCTATCGGTAAATACGGCGGCGATGTAGATAACTGGATGTGGCCTCGCCACACCGGTGATTTCTCTTTCTATCGCGCTTACGTAGGTAAAGACGGTAAACCCGCTGATTACAGTGAAGACAACGTGCCGTTTGAACCCGATCACTTCCTTAAAGTTTCGGCAGCGGGCCTTGAAGACGGCGACTTTGTAATGGCGGCGGGTTACCCTGGCTCAACGAATCGCTATGCGCGTTTGTCGCAAGTTTCGTACATGTTTGACTGGTTATACCCTACCTACCTTGAACTGGTAGACGAATGGATTAAAACCATTGAAACCTCGTCAGAAGAAGGTAGCGATGCTCGTATTAAATATGAAGCAACACTTGCAGGCTTGAATAACTTTCATAAAAACACATTAGGTCAGCTTTCTGGCGCTAAGCGTGTTGGGCTTGTTCCTCGCCGCGCCGAGCGTGAAGAGCAACTGGCAGCATGGCTTGATAAAAATGGTAAGAGTGAACTAAAACAAGCCCTTGCCGATCTTGATGCGGTTAGCGCAGAACAAATGCAGATGAACAAGCAAAACTTCTGGTACAACAACCTAAGTCGTGCACAACTGTTGTCATCCGCGCAAACCTTATATCGCAACGCAATTGAAAGGGAAAAGCCAGATGCAGAGCGTGAACGTGGGTATCAAGAGCGCGATCAAATTCGTCTTAAAGAAAGCGCAGAGCGCATAGAGCGCCGCTTCGACGCTGTGGTAGATCAAGCCGTGTGGCAAAAGATGATCAGCATGTACCTAGAGCAGCCTGAAGAAAACCGAGTTGCGGCTTTCGATAAAGCAGTAGGCATTGACGGTAGTACTGACAGCAAAACGCTTCATAATAAGTTAAGAGCGTTTTATGACAACACGTCACTGAACAATACTGAAGAGCGTTTGAAGTGGTTAACCGCAAGCCGCGAAGCGTTTGAGAAGAGCAACGACCCATTCATCAAACTAGCAGTTGCATTATTCGATACTGAAATGGCTATTGAAGATAAAAGTAAAACGCTTAGCGGTAAAGCTGCTGCGCTTCGCCCTAAATACATGAGCGCGATTATCGAATGGCAAAAGTCTTTGGGCAGCCTTGCTTACCCGGATGCAAACAGCACGCTTCGAGTAACTTACGGTAACGTGATGGGCGGTTCGCCAAAAGACGGACTTATTTACGAGCCGTTTACCCGTCTTGAAGGCATTACTGAAAAAGATACCGGCGAAACACCGTTTGATTCACCGAAAAAGCAGCTTGAGCTTATTAAAGATAAGCAATATGGTCCGTACAAACTTGAAGATATCAATAGCGTACCGGTAAACTTCCTAACGGACTTAGATTCTACAGGCGGTAACTCAGGCTCTGCAACGCTTAATGCAAAAGCAGAACTAATCGGTTTGTTGTTTGACGGTACGTTTGAAAGCGTTAACTCAGATTGGGACTTTGATCCGAAAACAACCCGCACCATTCATGTAGACACGCGCTACATGCTATGGGTAATGGAGTACGTTGACGGTGCAACAAACCTGATCGAAGAAATGACCATCGTAAAATAATTACTAAAACCAAATGGAGTCAGAGTACATTTTTGTCAATGTAAAAGTACTCTGACCCCATCATTAGAGGCGAAATGTACTCTGACCCCATTATTTTATTTGAGGGCGCGGAGGCCTTGGGTTAGGAGGCGATCTAGTGCATTAGCGAAGTTTTGTTTATCGCGCTGGGAGAACGCCTTTGGACCGCCAGTGTGTTCGCCACTTGAACGCATGGTGTCCATGAAGTCTCGCATACCCAGTATTTGCTTAATTGACGACTTGTCGTATTCCTCACCACGGTTGTTTAACGCAAGCGCATTTTTCCCTAGTACATCAGCAGCTAAAGGAATGTCGTTGGTGATGACTAAATCACCCGCCTCGCACTTCTCTACAATGTAATCGTCAGCTGCATCGAAGCCAGAAGGCACCTGTGTAAGGGTTATGTGCTTGTCTGGTGGAACAGACATAGAATGGTTAGCCACCAAAGATAAAGGCAGCTTGGTACGCCTAGCTGCCTTAAAAAGTATATCTTTGATCACTGCAGGGCACGCATCGGCGTCAACCCATATATGCATGGTCGTATCTCGTAATTGTCTCTATTTACGCTAGCATACCACCATCTACAACCACTGTCGTGCCCGTGGTATAGCTTGATGCATCTGATACTAAATACAACACCGTGCCCGCCATTTCATCTGGATCGGCTACGCGGCCCAGCGGAATTACTTTAAGCGCATGCTTAAGTATTTGTTCATTGGTAGTAAGCGCAGATGCAAATTTGGTGTCAGTTAAACCAGGTAATAAGGCATTCACTCGAATATTTAGGCTACCGCACTCTTTTGCAAACGACTTAGTCATGCTGATAACCGCAGCTTTGGTGATTGAATAAATACCCTGCATATCGCCTGGTGTTACACCATTTACTGAAGCGGTATTGAGTATGACGCCACCGCCCTGCTCTTTCATCATTTTACCCGCTTCAATCGACATGAAGAAGTAGCCGCGAATATTTACATCTACTGTTTTATTGTAGGCACCAAGGTCGGTATCCAGAATATGACCAAAGTACGGATTTGCCGCAGCGTTATTCACAAGAATGTCCAATTTACCGAAATCTCGTTTAATCGCATCAAACGCTTCGGTAATTTGCTCCATCTCACCCACGTGACAAGCCAATGCCGTTGCTTTGCCGCCCGCATCGCGAATTGAAGAAGCAACCGCCTCACAACCGTCTATTTTACGGCTAGATACAATAACGTGCGCGCCGTACTGAGCAAGTAAACGCGCAATAGATTCACCAATACCGCGACTAGCGCCAGTAACTAGTGCCACTTTTCCTGTTAAATCGAACAAGTCTTTCATTAAATATTCCTTCTCTTGCTGTTTTCGAGCAAACTATGCAGATTGTGATTTATTCTCTTCTTGCATAGTTTCGTAATCGTTTTTAAGGCTTATATAGATAAGGTACATAACCTTTTATATTGCCCCTACGCTTAGTGGTAGCGCCATAGTGAAGCTTATGCCAGCATGCCCCCATCCAATACAACCGACTGGCCCGTCATAAACGATGATTCATCGCTACACAACCAGGCAACCGCATTTGCAATTTCTTCTGGCTTACCTAGCCGCTTCATCGGGTTTGCGCCAATCAGACCTTTTTGACCACGCTCATCGAGTTTTGACAGCACACCCTGCACCATAGGGGTATCTACAAAACTGGGGCAAACAGCGTTAATGCGAATATTGGCACGCGCATATTCCACTGCCGCTGATTTGGTTAACCCAATGACACCGTGTTTTGATGCACTGTACGCGCTGATCATAGGCGCAGAGCGAAGCCCAGCAACGGAAGCGATATTAATGATGTGTCCACCACCTGTTGCTGTCATATGCTTCAACGCATTTTTCATGCAGTACCATACCCCCGCTAAATTCACCTGAATATTTTTCATAAACATAGCGTCATCGACTTCGGTGAGCGGTGCTGGAAAATGATCGATACCCGCATTATTGATGATCACGTCTATTTTATCGGTGCGAGATAACGCCGTATCGAACATGGCCTTAACCTGGCTAGGTTCAGTAACATCTACCGCTACGGCGTACGCCTTACCACCAGCCTGTTCAATTTCGCTTGCCAACGAATTCGCGTTGTCTTCATTTAAATCGGCAATACCCACTAAGGCCCCACGAGCACTTAAAACCCGGGCGGAAGCAGCCCCTATACCAGAGCCACCACCGGTGATAAGAATATGTTTACCTTCAACATTTGCAGCTACGTTCATGTAATGAACTCCAAAAAATGTACTTCAATTCAATGACTGGCTAAGCAACAATGAATGTAATGCTTGCCGCCTGATGCTATAGCATCTTTCCCTTTTAAGGCTTATCTCAATTTAGAAATAGCTCGCTTTAACGTTATTACATGTGGCGTCTTGTGACGTGAGTACTTCGATGTCGCGACTAACCAGCGGCAGTTCCCAATTTAAAAAATACTCGGCGGCTGCTAACTTGCCTTCGTAAAAGTCAACGTCTTGTTCGCCTGCCCCTCTCGCGAGTGCTTGTTCGGCAACATTCGCTTGGCGCAGCCAAATCCAGCTCACTACACAACTTGAGAATATATTTAAAAAGCAGCTTGCGTTAGTAAGCAATACCGGTTGTTTGTCTGAACGCAAATCGGTGGCAGCTTGTTGAATAAGTGCCCCTAGCTTGTCTAGGTAAGGCTTTAGCTTAGCGGCAAGTGTCTGTGCACGTGGCGTTTCTGCACGCTTCATGTCGCCCGTTACACGAGAAAGCAACGCCTCTAGCCCCTTACCGTCGTGTTGCCACAATTTTCGACCAAGCAGGTCAAGTGCTTGAATACCATTAGTCCCCTCGTGAATGGGGTTTAAGCGGTTGTCACGCCAGCATTGCTCAACAGGGTATTCACGGGTATAACCCGCGCCCCCCAAAATCTGAATAGCTAAGTCATTCGCTTTAGGACCAAACTCTGATGGCCAGGCTTTAAACACCGGCGTTAATAAGTCTAACAGCTGGGAAAGCTCGGTACGCTTTTCACTATCCGTCTCGGTTTCCATTTTGTCTATCAGCATGCTGCCATACAGGCAAAGCGACATACCACCTTCACAGTAGGCTTTTTGCGCGAGTAACATTCGGCGCACGTCGCCATGATTGATAATAGGTGACGGGTCATCTTCTGGCGCTAAGTTAGGAGCAGCACGGCCTTGGGTGCGATCTTTTGCGTATTCCAATGAATAGCGGTACCCGCGATACCCTATCATGGCAGCACCGTAGCCCACGCCAATACGCGCTTCGTTCATCATCATGAACATATAACGCAAACCTTGATGAGGCTCGCCAATAAGATAGCCGTGGCAATCTCCGTTTTCGCCAAACGTAAGTGCCGTAGATGTAGTACCGCGGTAGCCCATTTTGTGAATAAGGCCCGCAAGGGTAACATCATTGCGCACACCTGGATTTCCGTCTGCATCTAAACGGTATTTAGGTACAGCGAAAAGTGAAATACCTTTCACGCCTGCAGGACCACCTGGTATCTTCGCCAGCACCAAATGCACGATATTGTCAGATAGCTCATGCTCACCGCCTGAAATATAAATCTTGCTACCTTTGATGCGGTAAGTACCGTCATCTTGCGGTTTGGCTGAAGTGCGGATATCAGCAAGTGAAGAACCCGCGTGAGGCTCTGTCAATGCCATGGTTCCTGTGAAGTCACCTGTAAGCATCTTTGGCAGGAACGCATTTTTGATATCGCTAGAAGCAAAATGCTTAATGACGTTTGCAGCCGCTGCGGTTAGAAACGGATAAGCTGTAGATGATGGGTTAGCCGCTAAAAAGAAACCCGCACAGGCATTCATTACCGTAACGGGTAGCTGCATGCCGCCGTCTTCAAAATCAAAGTGACCGGCAATGAAACCAGATTCACGGTACGTATCAAACGCGACTTTAACCTCATCGATCATCGAAACCTTTGAACCATCAAACGTAGGCTCATTTTTATCAGCCACCGCATTGTGAGGAAGAAATAGCTCTTCAGCCATTTTCTCAGCCATATCAATAACAGCGTTGAATGTTTCTACGTTATGTTCTTCAAAGCGTGACTTTTCGCAGAGCGATGCGGTATTTAATACCTCATACAATTGGAATTGCATTTCACGGCGAGGAATAAGTTGATCGGCCATGGTGTTTTGTCCTTCACGAATACTTGTTAACACATTGTGTCATATTCGTTATCATGCCATTATTGTCAATAATGACACAATAATGGTTAATGCCGCCAACAATAACTCAGACTTATTTTTTAAAATAACTCTAATTACTTTTATGAATAGCACCAGGTTCACTGTTACCGTATTAGGCTTCGACCAAGCCCTTGCCTCAGCCATCACTGGCGCGCTTGATGTCTTCGCTTTTGCTGGCATCAGTTGGCAGCGTATTCACAAACTTTCCCCTTCTCCACAGTTTAGGGTGCAGTTGGCAAGCCACCACGGCCAGCCTTTTATGTGTTCGAACCAAATCATGTTACAACCCAACATCGCCATTGAGGATGTATCACACACCGATATCCTTCTTATTCCCACTATTGGCGGGAATATCGACGAAGTACTGAGAGATACACAGCCTCTACTCGTACATATAAAACGTTTGCAAAAAGTAGGCGCTGACATTGCGGCGAACTGCACAGGAACATTTTTACTCGCCCAGACAGGTCTTTTAACGAACAAAACCGCAACTACTCACTGGGGCTACGCTGACAAGTTCAAATCTATGTACCCGAACGTTAATTTACAGCCAGACAAAATGGTAACGGAAGACAATGCGGTTTATTGTGCAGGGGGTGGGATGGCATGGATAGACTTATCCACGCAATTAATTGAACGTTACTGCGGGCACCAAATTGCAAGTGATACCGCTAAATCACATGTGCTAGATGTGTCTAGAACAAGCCAAACGATTTACGCGAGCAGCAGGCAGCGCCGGCTTCATGCTGACAAAGACATCATGGAAATTCAGTCGTATTTAGAGAAAAACGTGCGCAGCAAAACCACGCTTGCAGAATTAGCCAAGAAACACAATATGACTGAGCGCACAATGATCCGCCGATTCAAAAACGCCTGTGATATTACACCTGGTCAGTACTTACAAGCACTACGTATTGAACAAGCTCGCAAACTGTTAGAAACATCTACTATGCCGCTAGAAAACTTAATAAACGCTGTAGGTTACGAAGATTTAAGTTCCTTCACTCGCTTGTTTAAGAATACGACGGGGCTCTCTCCGTCACAATACCGCATAAAATTTAACCGCAGCTAATACAGGCTGTGTTTATGGCCTGATAACTGTGCACTAATAAAAACCATAGTTGTCTCTCATTGCTTTACCTCAGTGCAATAAATATTCATCGATATATTCACTGCTGCTAATGTTGTGCATTAAGGGGGCAAAAGTTTGTAAAGTTGCACAAATTTGAAGTTTTTATTGCAAACTTTGTGTAAAATGCAACGCCAAGCATAGATTGTTAATTTTTGTGCTAAAAACACTACAAAAGTATAATTTTAAAATCATCTTGGTGGAAACATGAGAACACATAAAATCGCCACGCTAGCGTTAGCAGTTAGTGCAGCGTTCAGCTCTTCAGTTCTTGCACAAGAGGCCGCAACGACAGAAAAAAAAGAAAGCCTCACTTGAACAGATTACCGTTACTGCGCAAAAGCGTACACAATCAATTCAAGAAGTACCAATTTCTGTTGCGACATTAAGCGGAGAAAAATTCGAAAGCCTATTCTCAGGCGGTGAAGACATTCTAGCACTTGCAGTTCGTGTTCCGGGCCTTTACGCCGAATCATCAAATGGTCGTGTAGCACCACGCTTTTATATTCGTGGTCTTGGTAACACCGACTTCGACCTTGCCGCTTCTCAACCTGTTTCTATTATTATGGACGAAGTGGTAATGGAAAATGTTGTATTAAAAAGCTTCCCGCTTTTCGACGTACAGCAAGTAGAAGTACTTCGCGGTCCTCAAGGCACGCTATTCGGCCGCAACACTACCGCGGGTATTATCAAGTTCGACACCGTTAAACCTACACAAGATTTAGAAGGCTACGCAAAAGCTGGCTTTGGTTCTTACGGCACAATGAATTTTGAAGGCGCAATCAGCGGCGGCTTAACAGATGAGCTTTCAGCACGTCTTTCTCTATTATCACAAGAACGTGATGACTACATCGACAACGCATTCACAGGCGAAAACGATGCAATTGGCGGATACGACGAAAAAGCGTATCGACTACAGCTTCTTTGGGAACCATCAGCAGACTTTTCTGCCCTACTAAACGTACATGGTCGCGAGCTTGAGGGCACAGCGTCTATTTTCCGTGCAAACGTATTCGATAAGGGTAGTAACGAGCTTAACGCTAACTACGATCGCGAAACGGTATATTATGATGGTGATCTTCAAGGCGACGGCATCGATAATAACCCTCAAGAGTACGATGGTTTTGGTGCGTCACTAAAACTTGAGTACGACATGGATGAAGTAACATTTACGTCAATCTCTGCGCTTGAAACAGCTGACGGTTCAAGCCTTGGTGATGTTGATGGTGGTTTCAACCTTGCTGACGGCACATCAGGACCAGGCTTCATTCCTTTCTCAGCGGTTACTCAAGACAATCTTGACGATCTAGAGCAGTACACTCAGGAATTTAGACTTTCGAGCAACAGTCGTGATGCGCTGAACTGGCAAGTAGGTGCATTTTATTATGATGCCTCATTCAACGTAACCAGTATCGACGGTTACTTTGGCGCAACGACGGTTTTCCATGACAACCAAACATGGGCAGTATTTGGTCAAACGTCTTATCAAGTGAATGAGAAATTAAACGTTACCGGTGGAATTCGCTATACACATGACTCTAAGAGCTTGGTTGTTGGCGATCAAAACGTTGACGGCTTCGCACTGGTTACTGGAGATGCGCTGATTCAAGATTATGACGACATTGATGTAGATGATGGTCAAACTAGCTTTGAATTGAGTGCTAACTACCGTGTGACAGACGATATGTCACTATTTGCTCGCTATGCTAACGGTTTCCGAGCTCAAACGATTCAGGGTCGTGACGTTGCATTTGAAGGTGCACCTTCTGTAGCTGATGCAGAAACTATCAATTCGTTCGAAGTGGGTATTAAGTCTGACTTGTTCGACGACTCACTACGTCTTAACGCTGCAGCATTTTACTACACAGTGGATGATATGCAGTTCTCGGCGATTGGTGGCGGCAACAACTTTACAGCACTTGTAAATGCTGACAAAGGCGAAGCGTATGGTTTTGAAGTAGACGCACAATGGCTCGCGACTGATGAGCTAACCTTCACTGCAGGCTACAGCTACAACCACACTGAAATTAAAGACGACACGCTGACCGTTTCACCATGTGGTACTAACCCTGTTTTTGGTTCTACAGGTAACTGTACAGTGACTGATCCTCGTCCAGACGGTTTTGTTGCTTCAATCGACGGTAACCCGTTCCCACAAGCACCAGAGTCAATCTTTAACTTTACTGCGCGTTACACTATCCCCATGGGTGACGACGGTGAGTTCTTTGTGTTTACTGATTGGGCGTTCCAAGGTGAAACTAACATCTTCCTATACGAAGCTGTTGAATTTACTACTGAAGACAACTTCGAAGGCGGTCTACGCATTGGTTACGAAAACTTTGCGCATAACTACACAGTAGCGCTATTTGGTCGTAACATCACTGACGAAGATAACGTTAAAGGTGCTATCGACTTCAACAACCTAACGGGTATCGTAAACGAACCACGCGTTTGGGGTGTTGAGTTTAAGTACACGTATTACTAAGCGAAGATTAGTTAGCTACTTTCAATTTTTGTAGCTATTCAATTATTTAGTATAAAAGCAGAAGCGTTGAAAAACGTTTCTGCTTTTTTTATGCCATTCTACGCCGCCATATGAATATCTGAAGTAGGCGTTTGCACAAGCTGCTGTAGCTTTCGGCACACCTTTACCCAGCGCGCCACTTTTTGATAGTAAACCTGCTCTATCAACTGCCCTTTCTCATCAAACAAAAAGCTAGCAAGCTTTCCTTTATTTCCTGGCATATAAAAGTGATGTACCGTGAACTGGTGAGACAAGGGCGCATTTACGATTTTTTGATACATGCAGAACGGCAGTGTATTAGCTCGCTCATCGCCGCCAGTTAAACGACTACGGCGCTGAAACGTATCTGAACCTAAGTCAGCTAATATGCCGTGCTTTGTAATAAGTTGATCGACCGCTTTGATGCCTGTTTGCATAATCATCTCCAAAAAGGTGCCGACGCCGACACACCACAATAAGAGTCAAAATAAACCATACTGATATTTATACAGTATATGGTCATTTGATTAAAATGCAAACAAAAAAAGCCGCTTTAACAAGCGGCTTTCGTTTAGTGACGGGCGATTAGCATTATTCGAGGGCCGATTCTAAAAATGCCCACTGGTCAGCATAGCCTTCAATACGCATCCACGTTGGTGTACCAGCACCGTGGCCTGCACGGGTTTCAACACGAAGTAATACGGGGTTATCGCAGCCTTGATCGGCTTGAAGTTGTGCCGCAAATTTATAGCTATGCCAAGGAACTACGCGGTCATCGTGATCGCCAGTAGTAACCAAGGTTGCCGGATAACAGGTTCCAGGTTTTGTATTGTGAACAGGAGAATAAGCATACAAGGCTTCAAATTCGTCGTTGTTTTCACTCAAACCATAATCAGACGACCATGCGCGAGCATTAGCGCTTGGCGTGTGATAGCGAAGCATATCTAGTACCCCTACAGCCGGTAAGGCGGCAGCGAAAAGATCGGGGCGCTGCGTTAACGTTGCACCAACCAGCAAGCCACCGTTAGAGCCGCCTTGAATTCCCATTTTTTGAGGGTTGGTATAACCACTTTCTACTAGGTACTCCCCTGCAGCAATAAAATCATCAAACACGTTTTGCTTATTTAACTTAGTTCCCGCTTTGTGCCATTGCTGGCCATACTCACCACCTCCTCGCAAGTTAGCGATGGCAAGCACATTGCCTTGCTCAACCCATACCATTCTGGACACTGAGTAGCCGGGTTTTAGTGAAATATTAAAGCCACCGTAGCCATACAGTAAGGTTTTATTATTCCCATCAAGCTTTAATCCTTTCTTATGTACAATAAACATAGGCACTTTGGTGCCATCTTTACTGGTGTAAAAGACTTGCTTGGTTACATAGTCATCATAGTTAATGCCAGTATCTATGCGCTTAAATAATGTTGACTCACCGCTTTGAACATCATAAGCGTAAACTTGGCCAGGATTAGTGAAGCCCGTTAACTTGTAAAACGTCGTGTCGGCAGTTTCATCTCCATAAAAGCCGTTTACGCTGCCAATATCAGAAAACGAAATGTCATCAATTTGTTTGCCAGACAAGTCAAATACACTCACTTGCCCTTTTACATCTTTAAGGTACTGAGCGAATAACTTACCGCCTAATAGCGATACGCTATTTAAGGTATCTGACGTACTTTCAATAACAGTTTCGCTTGACTGAACGCCATTGTCGAACTCAACCTTTACAACCTTACCTGTTGGCGCATCGGCCGTTGATGTAAAGAAAAGCGAGTCTTCTTTTTCACCAATAAAATCGTAGCGACCATCCCACTTATCAAAGATTGGTATCAACTTACTGTTTTTTTCTTTTAGCGACTTAGCGTATACCCCATTGGCTTCATAGCCTTCAAATACCGAGATTAATAGTGTTTCACCGTCTTGAATAACCAGTGGGTATGGGTTCCAGGTAGGTTTGCCGTCAAATGAGAACACTTTTGTATCTTCATTTTGCGCTGTGCCTATTGCGTGAAAATAGATAGACACGGTTTGGCTATCGTCAAACTCACCTGCGTCATTTTCTGGGTAACGCGAATAGAAAAAACCACTTTCGTCAGGTAGCCACGCTACGTTTGAAAATTTAACCCCTTTAATAACATCGGTTAAATCTGATTTGTTGCTGGTTTCACGTATATGAATGGTTTTCCAGTCTGTACCACCGTCGGATAGCATGTATGCAAGATACGACGCTTTCGGGCTTAGTTCAGTTGACGCCATCGATACAGTGCCATCGTCACTTAGGGTGTTGGGGTCAATGAGCACTTCAGGCTTACCGTTTAGCCCATCAGCCATATAGAGGACATATTGGTTTTGCAATCCGTCGTTATACGTATAGAAGAGTTTGTCATTTACCATGTAGGGCGTTGAATACTTTTCATAATCCCACAATGCGGTTAAGCGCTCTTTGTACAACGCTTTAGAAGGTAGCTCAGCTAGATAAGGACGAGCAAGCTCGTTTTGGGCCTCAACCCACGCGTTTACCTCTTCACTTTCTTCTTCTAGCCAGCGATAAGGGTCGCTCACTGTAGTACCGTGATAATTGTCCTGCTGCGCGACGGTTTTTGTTTCTGGATAGCTAGACACTGTTGGCATCGCTGTATGTTGCATCTCGCTTTTCGCCGGCTCTGCATTGTTACTGTAGGACGTTGAACAAGCAAAGGTTACCCCTGCAGATGCTGCAACCACGGCTGCGTATATTAGTTTTTTCTTCATTTTTAGTCCTTATAAGAAAAATGCCGGTGTTACCCGGCATTCTCTACTTAGCTTTCTGTCGTAATTTGAGCCTGTTTTCTGCCTTTAAATACATTCTTAAGGTCGTTAAGAATGAGGTAAAGTGCTGGAACAAGTAGCAGCGTAATCACCGTGGCAAACAAAATACCAAAGGCCAGCGAGATTGCCATAGGGATCACAACTTGTGCTTGTAAACTGCGTTCGAAGACAATGGGCATCAACCCCATAAATGTTGTTAACGAGGTGAGAATAATCGCTCTGAAGCGCTGGGTGCCTGCGCTTATCGCCGCGTCCATTAGTGACATTCCTTCCTTGCGAGCGCGGTTTACAAAATCCACCATAATTAAGCTGTCATTCACTACAACGCCAGACAACGCGATAATTCCGCAAATAGACAATACACTGACTGCCATACCAAGCACTAAGTGACCGACAATGGCACCAACAATACCAAAGGGTATAACTGACATAATAATTAACGGCTGACTGTAGGATTTAAGCGGTATAGCTAGTAAGGCGTAAATAGCAAAAAGCGAAAACAATAATCCTTGCATTAAGCTAAACATTGCATCGGCCTGCTCTTTTGAATTCCCTTGTAGTTTGAATTCTACATTGGGATAGCGCGCTAATAGGTCTGGCATCAGATTATCAATAACGTCATTGGTTACCTCTGATGGGTCAAGTAACGCCTTATCGACTGCTCCTGATACTGTAACAGAACGCTTACCATCAACGCGGATAATCGAGTCGAAGCCTTGACCTACGGTAAACGTAGCGACCTGTTCGAAAGGGATCTCTTGGCCATTTGGCGCGCGAACTCGCATATTTTTAAGGTGTTCTACCGAGCTACGTTCGGCTTTGGGGTAACGTACCATCACCTTTATTTCTTCGTCATCGCGCTGAATTCGTTGTACTTCAGCACCATAAAAGCCAAATCGCACCTGTTGCCCTAAGTCCCGTAACGAAATTCCTAGCGCGTCGGCTTGCGGCTTAAGGGCAAGCTGAATTTCTTCACTGCCGCCAGAAAAGGTATCATTAATATCTGTAACCCCTTCGTAACCGTCAAGCGCCTCTTTTAACTCATCACTAATTGCCCGTAATGCCTTTATATCGCTAGAGCTAAATTCAAAACTTAGATCTGAGCCTCCACCAGGCCCACCCGGCGAACTGATATTAAAAGACTTCACCCCTGGAATTTCAGGTAACTCTTCACGCCACATATTCTGGATTTCAAAGTCGGTAAGCGTTCGCGTTTCGCCTTTGGTAAGCTCCGCGAATATCTCCCCCCCTAGATTACCGTTATCAAACGCAATGGCGTGTTTAATAACATTGTCGCCAGATTCTTGTGCAACTTTATCGTCCATGCGGTGCATGGCTTCACGTAACGTTGTTAACACGTTATCGCGTTGTTCTAGCGACGAGCCCGGCTCCAGTTCAAAGCTTGCAATCATAAAGTCGCTGGGAATATTCGGGAAAAATACGAATCGGACAATACCGCCACCAAATAAACCTACGGTTAATATCAGCATCGCCATGAAAACCGCAACCGTCGTATAACGATTGCGTACCGCTTTAGCGAGAAATGGGGCATATTTGTTATTAATAAAGGTTTTTATTCCTTCGCTGAAAAAGTCTCTAAACCGTTGAAATGCGTTTGCCTTTGCCGGGTCATATGGCTTTAGCTTCATATGTACAAGGTGAGCTGGCAAAATAAGCTTAGATTCTATGAGCGAGAAAATTAGGCAGACAATGACCACCATGCCTATGGTTTTCCAGATAATACCAAACGGCCCTGACACCATTAACATAGGAGAAAACGCCGCAATAGTGGTAAGTACACCGAAGGTTGCCGGCATTGCTACCTTTTTTACACCCGCAATAACGTTCTCAGCACTGTGGCCCTTCTTATCAATTTCGGAATAAGCCGACTCGCCCATAATGATGGCATCGTCAACGACTATCCCCAACACCAGAATAAAAGCGAATAAACTCAGCATATTTATAGATACGCCAATCATATCTAGCGGCATCACCAATAACGTGCCAAGGAAACATACCGGAAGACCAACGATTACCCAAAAGGCGAGTTTAATTTTCAAGAAAAGAGACAGCACTAAAAATACGAGTAGCGCACCAAAGAACATGTTTTCAAGCATCATATTTAGCCGGTCAGCCAAATAAAAGGAACTATCGCCCCACGTGTCAGCCGTTATATGCGCAGGAAACTCTGACTTTTGGCTGTCTATATAGTTGTTAACTTGCTCTGAAATTTCCAGCGCGTTTTGATCGCCCACCGCACGGACACGAAGGCTTACGGCGGGTTTATCATCAAATAACGCGTATTGGTTATTCTCGATAAAGCCGTCATTGATATAGGCCACATCTCCCAGCGTAACGCGGGTGCCGTTTGCATTGGTCAATAAGATAATTTGCGAGAAGTCCCAGCCCGTGTAGGCCTGCCCTTTCGTTCTCAGTAAGATATCGCCATTTTCCGTGCGAATTGAACCACCAGGTAAGTCAACACTGGTTTGGCTTAAACGCGATACCACTTCAGCAAATGTAAGGTTGTATTTCTGCAAATCGACTTCAGACAATTCGACCGAGATTTCATAATCTCGCGCCCCCACTACTTGCACGCTTGAAATGCCGGGTAAGTTCGCAATGTCGTCACGTAAATCTTTGGCAAACTCTTTCAGTTCCCGCTCTGAAGCATCGCCATATACTGAAAGCCAAATAACATCCTGCTGTATTTTTTGACGGTAAATGACCGGTTTCTCAGTATCAGCGGGAAAACTGGGAATGGCATCCACTTGCACTTTTACTTCATCAAGAAGCGAGTCAACGTCGTAGTCTTCTTCTACTTGAATACTCACCGTGCCCATACCCTCAACGGCAGTGGCGTTTAGCTGCTTGATACCTTCTAAGTCTTTTATCGCTTCTTCAATTTTTAATATCACGCCCTCTTCTACTTCCTGAGGCGCAGCACCTAAATAAGGTACTCTTACATTTATGACGTCTATATCGAAGCTGGGAAAGACTTGCTTTTGAATGCTGAATGCGCCGAATAAGCCACCGACTATTAACAGCCACATAAGCAAGTTTGCCGCAACACTATTTCGAGCAAACCAAGCTATCAAGCCTTTTTGCGTATCTATCCGGCTCATTAGCGGCCTCCTTCGGAGGTATTGCTTTCCACTTTCTCGCTTTCGTCAGTACTGGAAGATTGTGCATCTGCCTGCGCTTCATCTGACAGCACCGGCTCATCGCCAGGCAGTCTTACCTTCATGCCGTTGTAGGGGTTTGGCACTGCGCTCTTAACCACTAGCGTACCTTCTTCAATACCTGAACGAATAAACACTTCTTTCGCCGTGGTACGCGCCACTTCAACCGGTTTAATTTCAATTTCGCGATTGTCATTTACGGTAAGAACGGTGTTGTCTAAGCGCAAAATGCTTCGGGGTAATACAAGCAACTGCTCATTTTGACGTGACGTGATCTCTGCTTCAACAAATTGACCGAAACGCAGAGGTGCTTTATGAGACGCTTTGAAGTTATACGGGTCTTGAACTTCGACAATGGCATATACCACTCGACTACCCGTGTCTAAAATGCCTTCTGAGCGCACAAGTTGACCTTGCCACGTGCGTTTAACACCGCCCACAGAAGCCGTAAGCGAAACAGGCACGCCTTCACTCGATTGCCCGGCAATATTGATGAACATCAAATCACTATCGGTGATGGGCAATCTTACTTCCGCCGTATCCGTTGAATAAACGGTACCAAGCACAGAGCCCATTGCCACGAACTGACCAAGATCGATATTACGCTCTACCACAATGCCATTATAAGGCGCCGTGATTTTAGTTCTTTCTAAGTTACGTTTTGCGCGCTCAAGTTTTGCTTCTGCCGCTTTTACATTAGCCTGCTCTTTAGCCAACTGAGGCTTTCTTAACCCTAATTCTGGCGGCGCCACACTGCTTACAGAGCGCCATTCTTGTTCAGCAACTTTACCCCGTGCGATTTCTTCTTGAAGCGCCGCCTGTGCCTGCGCTAATTCAGCTTCTGCTAATTTAAGGTCGGTGCGATAGTCGTCCTGCTCTAGGGTTGCTAGCACGTCACCTTTTTTAAACGTTCCCCCAGCAATAAACACGTCAGATAAACTCACTACCTGCCCGCTCACCTGTGCACTTAAAGACGTCTTGTTGCGCGGTACCACATTACCTTGCGATTTAACGATGAAGCTTACCTGCTCTGAGTTAACGGCTTCGGCGTCAACAAGAAACGCAGGAACGTCTACGGGGACTTGCTCAGGCGGTTTACGCGATTTGATCATAACAGCGGCGGCGATAAACGCGATTAACACGATGAAAAGTGGCAATCCACTTTTCATTAACATGGAGTTTTTCATTTACTATCCCTAGGAACGAAAGGAAACCAGCATGGCATTAGTCATCACAAACCGTTCGTAAGCAGACATAATTACCAAGCCGTCACCCGACGACTTTCTATTATTATTGTTTCAACACTAGTGTACTGACTTATTAGTGCGTATGCCCACTTAACATTGTTAGATTTTGTGTCTATTTATTGTTTTTTAAGTGAACGCTTTAATCAGTAGTCCTAATATAAAAAATTATCGAAAGAATACAAAGTAAGATTGATAATTATCATTTTTTCGTTGATTATTTAAGCACTCATTGGTTATGAGTTGACCGGTGGCTTTAATTTTAACCTCGTCTAACAACTAGAGGGAGGCACTGGAACAATTTCGCTACGTTGAAGGGAAAACAGATTATGAGCCTTAAGAAACAATACCTTAAATCAAAACCTCTGTGCAAAGTGACATTTCGACTAAACGCGGAAGCAGCGCAAGATGCAAAAGAAGCGGCGCTTTGCGGAGACTTTACCGACTGGAAAGCCCAGCCACTAACAATGAAGAAACTAAAGAGCGGCGACTTTACTTTGACCGTTAATTTAGAAAAAGATCATGAATATCAATTTCGTTACCTTATTGACGGTGAAAAATGGGAAAACGACTGGGAGGCCGATGCTTATATGCCATCTCCAGTAAGTATTGAAGACAACTCGGTAGTTCGCGTATAGCGTCGCCCATGCGGGAAAAACGCCCAAAAAAAAGGCTGCAAAAATGCAGCCTCATATTGTTACAATAAAAGTAGCTTAAAGAGAGCTTTCAAGCTCTGGAAGCACTTCAAACAAATCACCGACTAAGCCGTAGTCTGCAACTTGGAAAATGGGTGCTTCTTCGTCTTTGTTGATAGCAACGATAACTTTAGAGTCTTTCATACCTGCAAGGTGCTGGATAGCGCCTGAGATACCTACCGCAATATAAAGCTGTGGCGCAACAATCTTACCTGTTTGGCCTACTTGCATATCGTTAGGAACGAATCCAGCATCTACCGCAGCACGCGATGCACCAATAGCAGCACCTAGTTTGTCTGCAATACCTTCAAGAAGTTTGAAGTTGTCGCCGTTTTGCATACCACGACCACCAGAAATCACTACTTCTGCTGCTGTGAGTTCAGGGCGCTCTGACTCAGTCAGTTCTGCTGAAACAAAATCAGACTTTTCGCTGCTTTTAACCACATCAATCGCGGTTACTTCAGCGCTGGCGCCCGTTGCAGCTGCATCAAACGAAGCAGCGCGAACCGTAATGACTTTTTTCGCATCAGATGATTGAACAGTTGCGATAGCGTTACCCGCATAAATTGGGCGCACAAAAGTGTCTTCGCTTTCAACACCAATAATGTCTGAGATTTGCGCTACGTCTAATAATGCCGCTACGCGAGGCATAAAGTTTTTACCCGTAGTTGTAGCAGCAGCCACAACATGGCTGTAATCACCTGCCAGTTCAAGAACTAAGTCAGCCGTATTTTCTGCTAACTGGTGCTTGTACGCTGCGTTGTCAGCAACCAATACTTTTGCAACGCCGTCAATCTGGGCTGCGGCTTCAGCAACCGCTTGGCAACCTTCACCTGCAACTAGTACATGGATATCACCACCCATTTTCTGTGCGGCATTAACAAGCTTATGCGTTTCAGTCTTTAAGCTTGCGTTGTCGTGTTCTGCATATACGAGTACGCTCATGAGATCACCTTTGCTTCATTTTTTAACTTTTCTACCAGTTCAGCAACGTCTGCTACCTTAATACCACCCTCGCGCTGTGGTGGAGGCGTGACTTTCAGCACTTTCACGTTGGATTCTAGTGCTACACCAAAGTCAGCTGCCGCTTTTACGTCAAGAGGCTTGCGTTTCGCTTTCATGATATTCGGTAGAGATGCATAACGAGGCTCGTTTAAGCGAAGGTCTGTAGTTACCACAGCAGGAAGCGAAAGCGCTACTGTTTGAAGGCCGCCGTCGATTTCACGGGTTACATTTACTTTTTCACCGTCTACAACCACTTCAGAAGCGAAGGTGCCCTGAGGCATGCCTGTTAATGCGGCAAGCATCTGGCCCGTTTGGTTGTTATCAGAGTCAATGCTCTGCTTTCCAAGAATAACCAGTTGAGGTTGCTCTTCTTCAACGACTTTAGATAGAAGCTTAGCCACTTGAAGTGAATCAAGATTTTGGTCGGTATCGATTTGGATACCGCGATCAGCGCCTAGGGCAAGCGCTGTACGTATTTGTTCTTGGCAGCTTTTATCACCAATTGAAACAACAACGATTTCAGTGGCCACGCCTTTTTCTTTTAAGCGAACGGCTTCTTCAACCGCAATTTCACAGAAAGGGTTAATGGCCATTTTTGCGTTTGTAAGATCTACGCCTGATTCATCGGCCTTCACTCTTACCTTAACGTTGTAGTCGATCGCGCGTTTGACCGGTACGAGTATTTTCATATTTACCTCAATTGTTGAGTTCGTCGGTGTCTATTACGTTTCACTAATAATTAACTATTAATAATTAAAAACGTATTACTTCACCACGCTTTTTGAAACTTTAACAATGTGCTCTACGTTAATAAAAACACTGTGGAACGTACGTTTTTCAAAGGCTAACCTTAAAACGTCGTTAACACCACGTTTACGAGCAGTTATAATGCACTGCCAGTTAACGTTAACGTAAACTGCTTTGCAATGTACTTACTGTTGACGTAAACGTCAACCTGCATTACCTTGCAAAACGACAATTAATTTACATGTTTTTGACACAAAGCATTATTTGTTTCATCAATAGTGCATTATAAAAATACAAACATAAGGAGCCTCCCGTGGAACGAGAATCGATGGAGTTTGATGTAGTCATCGTCGGTGCCGGCCCAGCTGGATTATCAACGGCTTGTAAGCTTATGCAGCTTGCAAATGAAAAAGACCAAGAGCTAATGGTTTGTGTGGTCGAAAAAGGCTCCGAGGTGGGTGCACATATTCTTTCTGGCGCCGTATTTGAACCTCGCGCGCTAAATGAACTTTTTCCTGATTGGAAAGAGAAAGGCGCCCCATTAAATACGCCGGTAACTGAAGACCACATCTATTTACTTAACGATGAAGCATCGGCCAAAAAATTACCAAATGGCATCACGCCTAAAACTATGCACAACGACGGTAACTACATTGTTTCAATGGGTAACGTATGCCGTTGGTTAGCAGACCAAGCCGAACAACTTGGTGTTGAAGTGTTCCCAGGCTTTGCTGCATCTGACGTTATCTATAATGAAGACGGCAGCGTAGGCGGTGTACTAACCGGCGATATGGGTGTTGGCGAAGATGGGGAGCCCAAAGACGGCTACATGCCGGGCATGGAGCTTCGCGCTAAATACACGGTATTTGCAGAAGGCTGTCGCGGTCATTTGGGCAAAGAGCTAATTTCTCATTTCAAACTAGATGAAGACAGTTCACCACAGCACTATGCAATCGGCTTTAAAGAGATTTGGGATATCGACCCCGCAAAACACCAGCCGGGCTTAGTGGTTCACAGTGCGGGCTGGCCACTTGATGACGCCACGGGCGGTAGCTACCTATATCATGCCGAAGACAACCAGGTGTTCGTTGGCTTAATCGTTGACCTTAATTACGACAACCCATATTTGAGCCCCTTTGATGAATTCCAACGCTTGAAGCACCACCCAGTATTCAAGCAATATTTAGAAGGCGGTAAACGGGTTTCTTATGGTGCTAGAGCGATAGCTAAAGGCGGGTTTAACTCGTTACCTAAAATGACCTTCCCAGGCGGTCTTTTAGTAGGTTGTGATGCAGGCACATTAAATTTTGCCAAAATTAAAGGCAACCATACCGCGATGAAATCAGGCATGCTGGCAGCAGAAAGTATTTTTAAAGCAATTACAGAAAATGCAGAAGCGCCAGTTAAAGAATTAACCAGCTTTACAGACAAATTTAAATCGTCTTGGTTATATGATGAATTATTCCGTTCACGTAACTTTGGCCCAGCTATTCACAAGTTAGGTAATTTCTGGGGCGGCGCTTTTAATACATTAGAGCAAAATGTCTTTAACGGTAATATGTTTTTTACTATGAAAGACGAGCACAAAGACTATGCTCAGCTTAAAGAAGCAAAAGATGCGCAAGAGATCAGCTACCCAAAACCAGATGGCGTGCTGAGCTTTGATAAGCTGTCATCGGTATTTTTATCTAATACCAATCATGAAGAAGATCAGCCCTGTCATTTAAAGCTGAAAGATCCTTCTATTCCTATTCAGGTTAATTTGCCTAAGTTCGCTGAGCCTGCTCAGCGCTACTGCCCTGCTGGGGTTTACGAGGTAATTGAGGAAGAAGGTGAAAAGCGTTTTCAAATTAACGCGCAAAACTGTGTGCACTGTAAAACCTGTGATATTAAAGATCCGAGTCAAAATATTAAATGGGTTGTACCAGAAGGTGCAGGCGGTCCGAATTATCCAAACATGTAAATTAACGCCTTAACTAGTTATTTAACGGATATTTTTTAAAAGCGAGCGTAGCTCGCTTTTTTTTTTTGTGCTACTTTTAATTATCATCTAGTGGAAATTAAGTACAACGTATTAAGGTTAATTAATGAGCGAATTTTTAGATATTTTAACCCATGGAAGACGTTTACAAGGTGCTGTTAAGGAATTAAGCATAGAAGAACTTGAACAAGTTCAGGAAAAACTTAGCGGTATAATTGAAAAAAGAAAAGAAAAACTACTAGAGCAAGAAAAGCTTAAAAAAGAGAAATTAGAAAAGCTTGCTGCAATTAAAAAGCAAATGGAAGAAGCAGGTCTTAACGTAGAAGATTTGCAGGCGTTAAATACAGACGTGAATAAAAAAGTAGGTAAAAAGCGCCCTGTTAAATATAAGCTTGTGGATGAGACAGGCGAAGAACATCTGTGGACAGGTATTGGCCGCATGCCTCGTGTTTATAGAGAAGCGCTGGATAGCGGTAAGTCTCTTGACGATTACGCCATTAGTTAATTTATTTATTCAGCACGTAAATAAGGTCTGTTTTTACAGGCCTTATTTTGTTTTTATGACGAGGTCAGTATCTTATAGTCAATAATTCATGGGTAAGTTAATTGTGAAGTTAAATTATAAACTTTCAAAGTGTGATGCCTCATCGCCATGGCTAATTCTAATCCACGGGCTATTCGGCAATGCCGACAATTTGGCTGGGATAAAACGTCATTTTGAATCAAGTTTTAATATTGTAAGTGTAGACCTCCCCGACCATGGCGAGTCTCCATGGACCAATGGTTTTTTAGTGTCAGACGCCGCCGATGCTATTTACGATATTATGCAGTCGCTAAATATTGAAAAAAGTGCTGTATTAGGGCATTCCCTTGGCGGAAAAGTGGCGATGAAATTAGCGTTAAACCACAATGATAAAGTAACGCATTTAATTGTCGCTGATATTGCCCCTGTGAGTTACAACCACAGCCATCAGGCCGTATTTGATGGCTTGAAATCCGTTCCACTAGATACCATTGAGAGTAGGAAGGACGCTGACAAAATCATGTCTGCCCACGTTAAAGAAATGGGGGTTCGGCAATTTCTTCTAAAAAGTTTGTATCAAGACGAGAATGGTAGCTGGAAGTGGCGATTTAACGTAGACGGCCTTATTAGCAGTTATTCGCACATTATTGATTGGGAACAAACAACGCAGACGTTTAATGGCGTAACCTTATTTATCAAGGGCAGCGAGTCTGACTATATCACGGCAGAGTATCGCGATGCGATAACCCGCTATTTCCCAAGTGCTAAAGCACATATTATTGAAGGCACGGGTCATTGGCTTCATGCAGAAAAACCGGCGGCATTTAATGCCATTGTAGAAAGAACGCTCAACAAATCGTCTTAAAGAAGGGTTTTCATCATCATTTAAGATGAGAATGACTATTATTACATATTTTTGAACGTTTTAGGCTCTTACAGGCGTATATACTATGATATAGTTGCGCCAGAAATTTTTAAGTAACAACACTATGCTTGCAGAAAATTACGAACTCATTGAGTCCATTATGCTGTATGGCGGCTTGTCTATTCTTTTTGGATTGATGGGTTTTGCTGTACACGATGTATTACGTAAGAACGATGTTCCTCTTATTGGAAGAGTGGTAACGTACGGTGTGCTAGGTTTAGGCGCATTGGGATTTCTTGCGAAAGGCATTATTGAATGGTTTTGGCTAAGCACAGGCGTTTAATTAGTAACGATTAATAGAGGTTAGATATGGCAAGCGTTGGCCTATTTTTCGGAAGTGACACGGGTAACACCGAACATGTTGCGAAAATGATCCAGAAGGAATTGGGTAAACAGCTAATTGATGTAAAAGATATTGCTAAGAGCAGTAAAGAAGACATCGCTGAGTTTGATTTGCTTATCTTCGGTATCCCTACGTGGTACTACGGTGAAGCACAGTGTGACTGGGATGACTTTTTCCCTGAGCTAGAGCAGCTAGACTTTAATGATAAGCTTGTGGCTATCTTCGGCTGCGGCGACCAAGAAGACTATGCGGAATACTTCTTAGACGCGATGGGCATGGTACGCGATATCGTAGAAGCCAAAGGCGCAATCTTGGTAGGCCAATGGTCTACTGAAGGCTATGATTTCGAAGCATCTAAAGGTATGGCTGACGACAATCATTTCGTGGGCCTGGGTATTGACGAAGACCGTCAACCAGAACTAACCGAATCTCGCGTTAAAGATTGGTGTAAACAGATTCACGACGAACTTTGTTTGGCCGAGCTTGCGTAATCGCTCGACCCGTTAACACCTTCAAAAAACCGCTCAATTGAGCGGTTTTTTATGGGCAATTCAATGCGCATTACTTTTCAAGCTTGCTGTTACGTAAGACAGCCTCGGCTTTGAAAACCCTGTAGCCCGGCTTGCTATAAGTGAAACCGTTCTACCGCCTTTCTCAAACTTTCTGTTTGGGCATCTAGCATCATGGTTGATTCATTAGACTGCCTAGTGCTTTGCGCACTTGAATCGGCAAGCGCTACAATGCGGTTCAAGCTATTAGCCACTTCGCCGAGCAGTACATCCTGTTGCTCAGTATCGGCTACAATATGCTCATTTATGTCACTTAAACGCTCAATAATTTCACGAATACTTTCTACTTGCTGTGAAACCTGTTGCGTTATTTGCACACCCTCTTGCGCTTGCTCACGCCCAGCATTTATAGCTTTGACAGCCTCAGCCGCATCTTTTTGCAAGTTTCCAATCATTTGCTCAATCTCTTCGGTAGAGTCGTGCGTGCGGTTTGCTAAGGTGCGTACTTCATCTGCGACTACCGCAAAGCCCCTCCCCTGCTCACCGGCCCGCGCTGCTTCTATCGCTGCATTTAATGCCAACAAGTTGGTTTGCTCTGCGATGGTTTTAATCACATCCAAAATGCTACCAATACTTCGCGAGTTATCATCTAATCGCCCGATAATTTGTGCTGACGATTCCGCTTGTTCAGCTTGATTTCCTACTTGCTGACGGTTTCTCTCAACTAATTGCCCGATGTCTGTACTTTGATGAGTAATATCCCGTAGCGCCTCCATGGCGTCATTAATTTGAGCCAAATTACTTCGGCTTTTATCTTGGACATTTTTCGTATTGGTTGAGGTCACAGTGACTTGCTCGCGCTGCTTATCTACTTCCGACAAGCTCTTGTTACCAAGCTCTACGCTTTCTTTCGTAATTTCAATTAACCGCTTCTCTTGCTCTAAAATATTGCCAACAAGCTCTCTTAAGCTTTCTGTTAAGCTATTTACCTTTGCAGATAGCGCTGAAAATTCGTCATTGCCCTCTTGCGGCAGTGTGGTGCTCAAATCCCCTTTGCTAAGCTGACTTAACCCCTTGTTGATCCGACCAAGTGGTTTCGAAATGCTTCGGGTTACAATAACGGCTAAGAAAATAGCCGCGGTTAACCCCAGCGCCGCCACAATAATGTTTCGAACTAAGTTTGCCTGGACTGACTCAAGAATTGCGTTTTGCCCTTCAAGCGACTGAGTCTGCACCGAATCAAACAAGGTGTTAATGTCTGTTAATGCTGTTTGTAATGCTTCTTTCGCACGCTTTTGTGCCTGCGTCGCTTTTTCAACCTCTGCGAGCTTTTGCAGCTGCAGAGCAATAAGGCCATTTGCGCCCTTCACCGCATCGATAAGTAAATTATATTGTTCGTTGAACGCATCAATTGTACCGCCATCATCAATACCTGTGGCAAGCCTGTTCACGTAGTCTTTATCTACTTGAAGGTTACTTAACTGATATTCTAAATCTTCAATAATATTGGCGCTTTGCTCTGCGTTATGTGTCTCGGCTAACTCGATGAATGAATCGTTCATTGTTAGAAGTTTATTGTCGATAGCAGTACCCGCCCCGATGAGTGTTTCAATACTGGGGTCGCTGCTTTCTAGGTAAGAGAGATCCAGCATTAATGCACTGGCCTCATCGGCTGTCATTAGTACTTTTTCCAGTTGACCAGCAAGGGCTTTTTCAATGTTCATTCGCTCGTTGATGGCGTCATACATTTGGTTACTACTACTTACGTAGGCCAAGCTTACTTCCACCGCGTTCGTCGCTACCGCATTTTTCGGCATAAGTGATTTTAGGCGCGAGAGATCATCGGAAAACGCCGATGATAAAGTATCAAATGTCGATTTATTCGCTGATAGCTCAGCAATATCTTCAACGTGATAACCGTTAGCTGTTATTACAGATAGCGACAAGATTTCGGTTTTAACCTTGACCATGCTGGTTTGCACCGGCATTTTCTGCTCTACAACATCCAGCGCAGAATCCTTAATGCCGCTAAGACCGAAATAGGAAAGAATACTAGTGAGTAACAGTAAGCAGCCGAATAGACCAAAGCCAAGCGTAATTTTATTTATAATTGTTAACTGCATGGGCACTTCCATTAAAACTACATGCCAAAAAATAAAAGGTTTATTACTACCTCTTTAAGTTTAGTTTAACAGGATGTTAATTCAATGCATTAAAACTTTTATTTATTTTACTTATTTAGCTGAATTATCTTGCACTTACATTCTGGTCAGGCCAGATGCGTTAAGGGGTGCACCTCATGCCCTAAATTTCAATTCAAAGGCCAATGGGTAATTTTTCAGCGAGAAAACAAAGTTTCCACGGTTTTACTTTTAAATTGTTTCAACTTACCTATAATAACCCCCAAATACTTATTCACTCGTTCTTAGTAGGTTGTAATGGATCAAAATAAAGAATTGAAAAAAGCAGGGCTTAAAGTCACTCTGCCTCGCCTTAAAATTTTACAAATTCTGCAAGAGCCAGAAAACCAACATATCAGCGCTGAAGATGTCTATAAGATCCTAATTGAACAGGGTGAAGAGATAGGTCTTGCGACCGTTTACCGCGTATTAAACCAATTTGATGATGCAGGTATTCTTAACCGCCACCACTTTGAAGGTGGAAAGTCAGTATTTGAAATCAGTCATAAAGATCACCACGACCACCTTGTATGCCTTAAGTGTGGTAAAGTGATCGAATTTGAAGACGAGATTATCGAAGAACGTCAAGAGATGATTGCTAAAAAGCACAAGATGAAACTTACCCATCACAGCCTTTATCTATATGGTGAATGTACAGACGGCAACTGTGACAACATGCCTGAATAGACATTATAGCTACTGTGCTAAAGCCCGCATTATCACGCGGGCTTTTTTGTAGGTATTAAGCGTTAAACTTATAGGCATGGTATGCTTTGATCGCCTGCTCCCAAACGTCGCCCACTTCCCCAGTTCCAATAGCTTTTCCATCAACCTCTATTACCGGCGCGACTTCTTTACTCGACGAAGTAAGCCACACTTCATCGGCCTCAAGAAGCGCTTCTTTACTAAACAAAGCCTCGGTGACAATTAAGCCTGCTTGTTTGAATGCTTCAATAGCGATAGCTCGCGTAATACCGGGCAATAACTCGTGATTTAACGGCGGTGTGGTAATGTTGCCATCTTTCACCATAAATACATTGCACGAACTAGCTTCCGTTATCATGCCTTCATTATTGAACAAAATAGTTTCATTTACCCCTGCATCAACCCCAGCTTGAAAGTGCATAACGTTGCCTAGTAAAGAGGTAGACTTGATGTGGCAGCGTTGCCAACGTTTATCTTGTTGCAGTGCCACTTTAAACGGTTTTACGTCAGCTTTCGCTAAAGGTTGCGGCGGGGCTATTTCAAAGGCAAAACCAAATACGGTAGGCGGTATGTCTTTCGGATAAGCATGGAAGCGCTTTGAGTCTGTCCCGCGGCTTACATGAAAATAAATGCCTATATTGCCACTGTCTATAAACGATGCATTTTTCTCTACTAAATTAGATAAAATTTCATGCCACTGGCTTGCCGTATAAGGGTTTGTGATTGCAATAGCTTCAAGGCCTTGAGCCATTCTTGAGGTGTGCCCTGTAAAACCTACCGGGTGTCCCGCGTAGGTGGGGATAACTTCGTAAATACCATCACCGAAAAGAAACCCTCTATCCATTGGAGAAATTTTTGCCTCATCAAGAGGCATATACTCGCCGTTTAAAAACGCAATTGTCACAATATTTCTCCTTCTAAGCGCCGGCGCCGACTAGTCATCAAAAGCCAATCAGCCCGCGCTTCTTCTTCGTTCTGAAACGTAAAATTAACTTTTTCGCCAGGCACCGCTTGTGCCAAGCGACTGATAGCACAGGGGCTAACACAACCCAGCTTAGGGTATCCGCCGAGCGTTTGCCGATCGCACATCATAACAATAGGTTGACCATCGCCCGGAACTTGAATCGCGCCCAAATGTATAGCTTCTGAGCGCATCCGCACCATATCTGATGCAACGCTTTCGCCTGTCAGTCTAAACCCCATACGATCTATCGATGTAGACACTGTATAAGTGCTCGTTTCAAAGGCGCGCACAGCAACCCGACTGAAACTTGAATACTGATAGCCTGGCACAACCCGAATAGACTCAACAAACCCGTAATCCTCTCGATACTGCTGGGGTAATACTCTTAGCTCTGGCTTCTCTTTCGGCTTAGTATTCGCGCTTATTTTAAAACAATCCCCTTTAACCAAGGCACTGCCTTTGCCGTCTAGACCACCTAGTTTCTCACGTACAACAGTGCACGCGCTGCCCACCACTTTCGGTACTTGCCAGTTCCCACATATCGCCAGGTAGGTTTTGCTTCCTAACAACTTACTGCCAAAACGGATATGTGAGCCAGCCTCAACAGCATAGGTTTGGTAAACTTCTGCCGACTCTCCGTTTATTAAAAGCGAAGGCTCTCGGCCCGTCACTGCAATGACACAGTCTTGGTCAACCTGCAATTCCATTTCGCCAATCGCTTCGATACAAGGCGTACCGTCTAAATTAAAGGCTAAAAAATTAGCCCAATGATAAGCTTGGCTATCCATGGGTCCAGACTCACAAAAACCGTCCCGCTGCCGCCCTACTCTGCCGCTATCAACAATAAGGCTGAACATTCCTTTGTCGAGTACTTCAACTTTCATAGTGCGACCTGTATTCCTGCTCTGTAATGGATACAAATTTAACGATATCACCTGCTTTTAACCGAGACTCGCTATGCTCTTCACTGTGCAAAAGCATGTCAAACGACGTGATCCCTAATAAATTCCAGCCACCCGGCGATTCGCTAGGGTAAACCGCGGTTTGCCTGTCTGCGATAGCTACTGCGCCCTTAGGCACGCGCTTACGCGGTGTACCTAACCGAGCACAGTTCATTGCTTCGGGAATGTCTCCCATGTAGGCAAAGCCTGGCGCGAAGCCCACCGCGTACACCTTGTAAGTTACGCTCGTGTGCAGTTCAATAATCTCATCGATAGAAAGCGACGTCTTCTTACTCACCACGCTTAAGTCACTCGCATGTGGCGCGCCGTACCAAACGGGTATTTCGATCACGGCGCTTGTACCCTCTACAGAGTTAACTGAATTAGCCCCCTTGCTTTGCGCGAACTCGCTTGTGTCTGAAAGCGCATGCAGGGCTTGATATACACCATGGCTATCAATGAGTGCCATATCGAAAACGACAAGCAGGCTGTCGTAGGAAGGCACGCATTCTTTTAACCACGACCACTGATTGCGTTGCGCATCTATGGCTGCGAGCATGTGGTGACACGCATTATTTGCCTCATCTAGGTTTACGCCGTCAAAATACACGATTATGGCATCGGCGCCAGCCGTTACTAATCGCTTGATACGACCGAAAGCTTGCATCTGCTGTCCTTGATACTGTTATTATTCTTAATAAATGTGTTTTTTATGAGGCAAGTTTATAGAAAACTTCTGATCCTTTGCGCAATACTTACAGCACCTTGCGTGTCACCATGAACACATAGTGAGTCGGCTTCGACGGTTAACGTTTTTCCAGAAGCGGTAGTCACCGTGCCTGATTCAATTAGCTGCTCTGCTTGCATTAGCGCGTCGTCTTCGTCTAATACAGCACCTTCGATACCGCGAGATTGAAGCAACCCCTCATCGGTGTAGCGCCTGTCAGAAAATGCTTCAAAATACAGGGGCAATTCCCACCCTTTTGCCTCTTCTTTAAGCGCGGCATTTTGTGCAGTGGCTTGGACCATTAAGGTTAATGGCGCACCAGTCGATGACGCATTAATTTCAGCAATGCTCTGCATAACTGTAAGCCTTACTTCTGCGCTTTTCATCATATCATTGTATAGCGCACCGTGAGGTTTAACATAAGTAACGTTCACGCCATAAAGTGCAGCCATGCCTGATAACGCGCTAACCTGATACTGTAGCATTGCATTAAGTTCATCGGATGCTATGGCCATGCTTCGCCGGCCAAAGCCCTGTAAATCTGGATACGATGGGTGAGCGCCTACTGCTACCCCGTGTGTTTTTGCAAGAAATAGTGCCTGTTTCATCACTAGCGGATCGCCAGCGTGAAAACCGCACGCAATGTTTGCTTGGTCAATTTCCGCCATAATGGCTGATTCCACCGGCATAGACCACGCGCCAAAACTCTCACCTAAATCGCAATTTAACTTCATAATGGTTTTGCTCTTACCTTCATTCCAGTATCATGTTACCTGTTCTTTTTAAAAAGTCAGTGCTGATGATAAATATTGGAAAAATTAATACACTACGCGTGGTAGCCCAATACCCTTTTGGCTACGCGTTAGCGCCACTTGTCGAAAAAACCGATGATGGTGACGGCGTAATAGAAATAGATGATGCTGATGAACAGCAAACCGTCACTCTCGCTATCGATGAAGTAGAGGCATCGCTTGCTGAAGACCAAGAGGTTGAGGTATTTGTTGCTACTGATCAGCGCGGCGACCTCTATGCAACCATGAAGAAGCCGCTTATTCAAGTTGGCGAAACAAAAGTGCTAAAAGCGGTATCAGCGACCAACTTTGGGGCGTTCTTCGAGTGGGGTTTAGATAATGACTTACTTGTCCCTAACGACTACCAAGCGCAGCCGGTTAACCCCGGTATGTATTATGTGGTTCACACGTTTTTCGATGACAAGACCCAACGCATTTTAGGTGCAACTAAACTTCACTATTTCTTAAAAGAAGGCAGTGCCTATTTAAGTGAAGGCGATACGGTTGAGTGCTTGGTATACGCTAAGACCGATTTAGGCTTTAAAGTGGTAATTAATGAAAAAAGCCTAGGGCTTATTTTCCATAGCGATGCCTTTAAGCCGCTTAAAGTAGGGCAAGCCACTGAAGGTGTGATTAAAACCATTCGTGAAGATGGCAAGGTTGATGTCGCGCTGCAGCGTGTTGATAAAGGCGGCCGCGACGCCCTTCAACAAGCAATACTCGATGATCTAGAAGCCCACGGCGGCATTTCAACGTTAACCGATAAAAGTGCGCCGGATGCCATCTATTCACATTTCAATGTGAGTAAAGCGGCCTACAAAAAGGCACTGGGCGCCCTGTACAAGCAAAAGAAAATCACGCTTAGCCCTGACGCTGTTCGCCTTATCAAATAATCGCAATGTTTACTGCTGTACTTTTCCTTAAGTGCAGCCACCTTTTTTAATCATTAAAACGCTAGGACATAAAATGAAAGCTCGTGTTTCTTGGGATAAAGACCTGACATTTACCGGTACAACTGACAGCGGCTATAAAACCGTAATGGATGGAAGCGGTAATGCTGTATCGCCTATGGAATCAGTACTTTTGGCTGTGGGTGCATGTTCAAGTATTGACGTGGTAGATATCCTTAAGAAAGGCCGTTTTTCTATTGAAGCGTGTAATTGTGAAATGGAAGCTGAGCGTGCTGAGGAACCCCCTCGCGTGTTTACAAAAATTCACGCCCATTACACAGTGTCAGGCGAAGGTATTAGCGAAAAAGCACTCGCTCGCGCTGTACAACTTTCGGCTGAAAAATATTGTTCAGTAATGCTTATGCTGACGGGTAATGTAGACATCACCACCAGCTATACTTTGGTTTAATAAACTATAGTGCAATACACCGCTTATTAGCGGTTCTGGCTAAGCATTAGTATAAAAACGCTAACCCTATCGGTTAGCTTTTTTCGTTTGTGCGTCTCAAATCATGCTACCCTGTTGAAATCATTGAAATTTAACATTGTGTAACATCATTGGCATGCTAGATGCTGTATACGGTCATTATTATATAACGACATTAACGTTAAGGTTATTGACCATGGAAACAGCAACGCGCAGCACCGCTTTATTATCGCTTAATTCACTTTCTCACTTCGCCCCTTCTTCATTTAAACGCCTATTAGGCTGCAGTATTGTTGTGTTGTCTTTAGCGACAACCGCATGCTCTGACGCCGACGCCATAGACGCGAATGCAGAGTCTGCAACGGTTGAAGAGACGGTTTTTGCCATACCCGTTGAAACGCAAACGATTATTACAGGGGATATCACCTCTACCTACGACACAACAGCGATACTAGAGGCGCGAGAAGAAGCGTTTGTGGTCGCCCGGGCCTCTGGCATTATTGAAGAGATATTTGTTGAAGAAGGCGACTATGTCGAAAAAGGGCAAGTACTTGCACAACTCGACAAACGCCGCTACGAATTAAACCTCTCCAAAGCACAGGCCGATTTAAAGGGTATTGAAAGCGAGCTTGAAAAGGTCAATAAAGTTTATTCTCAAAAGCTGATAAGCGATGACACCTACGACAAGCTTACCTCGCAGTTTGAGTCGGCAAAGGCCTCAGTTCGTTTGGCTGAACTAGACTTAAAAGAAGCAACGATTACGGCACCTATCGATGGATATATTGCAGAAAGAAACGCCAAGGTAGGTAACTTAACTGAGTCTTTCCAACGGGAAAGGATGTTTCATATCGTTCAGCAGCGAAACCTTCAAGGCATTGTGTACTTACCCGAAAATGAGCTACCTAACGTGGTGATTGGGCAAGGTGCGACGCTGACTATTGCTGCATTAAGCGATAGAAGCATTAGTGCAAACGTGGAGCGAATAAGCCCCGTAATTGATGCCACCACAGGTACATTTAAAGTCACCCTTAAAGTGCCCAACCAAGACAACATGCTTAAAGCAGGCATGTTTACCGATGTATCTCTTGAATATGCTACTCATGCTAACGCCACACTGCTTCCTCGTAGAGCCCTTGTCACTATCGACAACAATCACAGCGTATTCGTTGTAGATAACGGCAAAGTGAAAAAAGTAGATATTTCTACCGGCTTTGAAAATAACGAGATGATTGAAGTGATAAATGGCCTAACTGGAAGCGAAGAAGTGGTCACTGCAGGTCACCAAAATTTAAAAGACAGCGCCCCTGTTGAAGTTGTAAACAGCTAATTCGGCCAATCAAGGATTTAGACTATGCGTATCGTAGATATAGCCGTAAAACGCCCTGTTGCCGTAAGTATGTTCATCTTCGCGGTATTGTTATTTGGTATGGTGTCGTTAGGCAGACTATCGGTGAACTTGCTGCCAGACTTGTCTTACCCCACCCTTACTATTCGAACCGACTATGACGGCGCAGCGCCTGGTGAAGTAGAACAGCTAGTATCCAAACCAATAGAGGAAGCCATTGGCGTAGTTAAAGGTGTGCGTAAAGTAACCTCTACTTCGCGAGCGGGTCAATCTGATGTGGTGCTGTCTTTTGCTTGGGGGACCGACATGGATTTCGCAAGCTTAGAGGTGCGAGAAAAGCTTGATGTATTGCAGCTTCCCCTCGATATAGAAAAGCCACGACTGCTTCGCTTCAACCCAAGTTTAGACCCCGTTATTAAACTGGGGCTTACCGCACAAAGTGACGCATCAAGTTTGAGCATAGCGCAAATGAAGCGCCTTCGGTTGTATGGCGAACAACAAGTAAAGCGTTCTTTAGAGTCAGTCGAGGGGGTTGCTGCCGTTCGGGTTGGCGGTGGTTTAGAAAATGAAATTCACATTCTTATTGACCAGCGAAAAGCCAGTCAACTCTCTATTCCTATTACCCGAATTACAGAGCGAGTAAGGGCTGAGAATATTAATGCGGCGGGAGGCAGAATTGATAACGCCGCACAGGCATTTTTAGTAAGAACCCTTAATCAGTTCGAAACACTAAACGACATAGAAAACCTATTTATAGGTCGTTTTGAAGGTAGAAACATTCAGCTTAAAGATGTAGCCACAGTAGAAAATGCGTATAAAGACCGAGATGTAGTAACGCGCTTCAACGGTAGCGAAGGGATCGAAATTGCCATCTATAAAGAGGGTGATGCTAATGCGGTAAACGTCGCGCAGAAAGTGGCGAAGCGTTTAAGTGAAGTGAACGTCAATTTGCCCGCTAATTATATGCTTAGTGAAATTTACGACCAAAGCGTATTTATAAAGCAAGCCATAGACAATGTTAAATCGGCTGCTGTTATGGGCGGTGTACTTGCCATGTTAGTCCTGTACCTATTCTTGAAAGACTTTTGGGCAACGATCATTATTTCCGTGTCTATTCCGGTATCAGTCATTGCCACCTTCAATTTGATGTATGCCAATAACATCAGTTTGAATATGATGAGTTTGGGCGGTATTGCCCTTGCCGTAGGACTGCTTGTCGACAACAGTATTGTGGTGCTTGAAAACATTGATCGTCATAAAAAGTTAAAAGCGTCAGCAAGCGATGAAGCGGTAGCGGGTGAAGGCGTTGCATCGGCCGCTAGCGACTCTGCTGCTAGCAAGGGCACAAAGGAAGTCTCTGGAGCTATTATTGCCTCTACCCTTACCACCATGGCGGTGTTTGTACCGCTTATTTTTGTTGAGGGCATTGCAGGGCAACTGTTTAAAGACCAAGCCCTAACCGTGTCATTCGCCTTGGCCGCATCGTTAGTGGTAGCGCTAACCCTTATACCTGCCATGGCGCATAAACGGAAGAAGCAGCAGCTAGATCATGAAGACGTATTTACTACGCCACCTGCTGTGCGCCCTACTTCGACATTGGGCAAAATGATGTACTGGGTTACGTTACCAATTCGCTGGGTATTTAAACTGGTCTTTGTATTTTTACCTGCAGCTTTAGTTACGCTAGTAATAGGTGGATGGCATATCACGAGTAGGGTTTTAGGCGCAGCGTTTAAACCCCTAATTTGGGCGTTCAATAAAGGCTTTGACCTACTTGCCTCAGCGTATGAAAAACTACTTAGCATCAGCCTTCGCGCAAGAACCGCGGTGCTTTCTATTGCTTTCGTACTGGCTGCTGGTGCCGTTGTACTTGTACCTAAACTTGGTATGGAGCTTATACCCACCTTATCTCAAGGAGAATTTTCAGTAGAAGTTACGCTACCTGCAGGTTCGCCCCTCGCCCGCACCGATGCGATTATTAACGAGCTTGCCAATGTGGCATCTGCGAGTGAATCGAACGTGCTGCGCACCTATGCTATGTCGGGAACAGGAAGCCTAATAAGTGCTGCACCTAATCAAGGGGGTGATCATTGGGGCCGTTTAAACATTGTTATGCAGCCCATTGCAACCCCACAAGATATGGCTGATGTTAAAAATGCGCTACGAGATAGCTTAGCGTTTAAACCTGAGGTTCAGGCCACGTTTTCAGAACCCGAACTGTTTAGTTTTGCCTCGCCTATTCAAATTGAAATTGCAGGGTACGATCTCAAACAATTACAACAGTATGGCGACGCTATTGCCACGAAACTTGCCAGCTACGGCAACTTTGCCGATGTGACTACCAGCATTCGCGATGGAAACCCTGAACTTAAAATTGCGTTTCACCATGCTAAACTCGCTCGCTTGGGGCTTGACGCAGCAGGTGTTTCGCAGCTTATTGCAGCAAAAGTAGGCGGGCGTATTGCCACACAGTACAGTGTTGAAGATAGAAAAGTTGATGTACTGGTTCGAACGCAGGAAAACCAGCGAGATGATATAGCCAGCATAAGGGCGATAGTAGTAAATCCGGGCTCGGTACAGCCTATACCGCTTAGCGCCGTGGCAGATGTGTATATGAGCGTAGGCCCTAGTGAAATAACGCGTGTGGGCCAGCAGCGTGTTGCGCTGGTTTCAGCAAACTTAGCCAAAGGGAAACTCGATGAAGCCGTTGCCATCGCCAATACAGTTATTGACGGCACGCAGCTTCCCCTATCGTTAAGCGCCTCGGTAACCGGTCAGAGCGAAGACATGCAAAGTAGCTTTCGCTCGCTACAGTTTGCGCTAGCGCTTGCGGTATTTATGGTTTATCTGGTTATGGCGTCGCAATTTGAATCATTACTTCACCCTTTGCTAATCCTTTTTGCTGTGCCTTTAGCCGGCGCAGGCTCGGTTTACGGTTTGTGGCTAACCAATACACCGCTTAACGTAGTTGTGTTTATTGGTTTGATCATGCTTTGTGGCATTGTAGTGAATAACGCCATAGTGTTGGTAGACCGCATCAATCAGCTACGTCGCCAAGGGTTAGAAAAAAACGTGGCTATTATGCAAGCCGCAAAAACCCGTTTGCGCCCTATTGTAATGACAACCTTAACCACGGTATTAGGTTTACTTCCAATGGCATTCGGTCTAGGCGAAGGAGCAGAAATTCGTACGCCGATGGCCATAACCGTTATTTATGGACTGCTGTTTGCAAGCTTACTAACCCTTATATTATTGCCTGTGCTTTATAGCTTATTCGATGTTAAGAAAACCCTTGTTAAAAAAGACCCGGTAAAAACTAACGCGAGTTTAAGCTATAGCGACGAAGACAGGTTGTCGAAAGGGGGTGTGCTATGAGTACGCCTTCTAAGATTGCTGGTGTAGGCGCATCACTGGCGCGCTTTGCACTCAATAAGCCTGTGACGATAGGCATGCTGTTTTTGTCTATGCTGCTTTTTGGCATTGTTTCTGGACGTCTATTACCGCTGGAAAAGTTTCCTGGCATAGATATTCCAGAAATGGTGGTGCAAATTCCTTATCCCGATGCTACACCGGTTGAAATTGAAACCATGATCACCCGACCCGTAGAGGAAGCCGTTGCCACGATGTCGGGGATAAAGCGTCTACGCGCTCGTTCATACGACAACATGGCAGAAGTCATTGTAGAGTTCGATTGGGACGAAAACCTCAAAGCAAAAAGCATCGAGGCACGCGAAAAAATAGATGCCATTCGCCACGAGCTTCCCGACGATATTGAGCGAATTATGGTGTACAAATTCAACACCAACGACATGCCTATTTTTCAACTTCGCGTGTCTAGCGACAGAGACCTATCCAATGCGTACGACTTACTTGAAAGAAATTTAAAACGGCCCTTAGAGCGCGTACCCGGCGTGTCAAAAGTAGAGCTATACGGCACCATGAAGCGGCAAATTACCATTCGCTTAGATCCTAAGAAAATAGCGGCATATCAAATTGATGGCACCCGTTTAGAACAACAACTTCAAAACGCAAACTTTTCGCTGACTGCAGGCTACATGTACAACAACGGTGAAAAAATATTGGTAAACCCGACTGGCGAATTTAGTGACGTTAACGATTTTAAAAACATGTGGGTTACCCGCAGCGTTCGCTTATCTGATATTGCCAGCGTGACTTACGAGTTGCCACAGCGCAACGAAGGACGTCATTTAGATCGCACCTTTGCTGTAGGTTTTAACGTCTTTCGCGAATCAGGCAGTAATTTAGTAGAAGTGTCCGATGCGGTAATGAAGGTTATCGATAAAGCGAAAGAAGACCCAGAATTCACTGGCATTAGTCTGTTTGTTATGGATGATACCGCCAAAAGCGTCACTTCATCGTTAAGTGACCTTTTAAACGCAGGCCTTTTAGGCGCTTTGCTGTCGGTTATTGTGCTGTATTTATTCTTACGGCAACTCACCACAACGTTAATTGTCGTGCTTTCTGTGCCCTTTTCTATTTGTATCACCCTTGGGGTTATGTACCTCTTAGGCTATACGCTAAACATTTTATCGCTAATGGGGCTAATGCTGGCAGTAGGTATGCTGGTTGATAACGCCGTGGTTATTACTGAGAGCATTTTTCAAGAGCGCCAACAAGAAGGCAATGTTAAACGGGCCACGCAGATTGGTGTGAACAAAGTAAGCCTTGCCGTTATCGCAGGAACGGCAACCACTGCCATTGTGTTTTTGCCAAATATTATTGGCGTAAAAATAGACGTGACAATCTTCTTAGAGCACGTAGCAGTGGCCATTTGTATCTCTTTATTTGCGTCACTATTTATTGCAAAGACGCTTATCCCGTTACTGACTACCAAAGTTAAGATACCTGTCGTAAAAACTGCCCTAACACCTGCTTACATTACGCGATATGGACGGGCGCTAAAGTGGATGCTCAAACACCAAGGAGCAACCTGTGTTATCGCCTTAGCGATCCTGGCGTCTACCTTTGTTCCCATGCAAGTAGTCACCTCCGATGATGAGGGGAATAACAACCAAGAGCGCATATGGCTAAACTATCATGTCACACAAAACTTCACGCTTGAGGAAGTTGAAAAGACCGTTGATAAAATGGAAGCTTACCTATATGAAAACCAAGCGCGTTTTCACATCAAGCAAGTATATACCTACTTCACACCTGGTCACGCAGTAAGTGGTATTACGCTTAACGATGAACTCCCCGTCAGCGTTGCGAGCATTAAAGAAGATATTCGCGAAAATATGCCTTCTTTCGTACGTGCTCGTCCGTCTTTCCAGTGGGATAGCGGCAATGGGGGTGGCATACGAGTAACCTTGTTAGGTGAGTCTTCAGAAACACTGCTTAGCATTTCGAAGCAAATTATCCCTATCCTTGCCGCTGTTGATGGGCTAGAAGATGTTAAAGCGGATACGGGCTCTACACGCGACGAAGTGCAAATTCGTATAGACCGAGAAAAAGCGAACCGCTTTGGTATTCAAGTTAACGACGTTGCAAAATTAGTATCGACAGCCTTACGCGGTAGCAACTTGCGTACATTTCGCTACGGTGACGCTGGAGAAGTAGCAGTACAGTTAAAGTTTGGCAGCGATATTCAGGCGTCGTTAAGCGCGCTTAAAAATATCAATATTGGGTTTACACAGGGGCAGTCAGTAACCTTAAATATGATTGCAGATTTTTCTGTTGTACCACAGTTATCACAAATTAATCGCAATTATCGCCAAACTGCACTAGCGATTGGCGCTAATTTAGAAGGTGAAACCACAACCGAGCAAGCCCGAGAGCGCATAGAGCAAGCGCTAGCTAATATTGAACTGCCTACGGGCTATAAATGGACGTTAGACGGAAGCTTTTCTCGCCAAGATGAAGCAAACGCGGTTATGCAAATGAACATGCTGTTAGCCCTGTGTATGATATACGTGGTTATGGCTGCCCTGTTCGAGTCGCTAATTCTTCCTACGTCAGTTATCACTTCCCTGCTTTTTTCGTTCACAGGCGTGTTCTGGGCGTTTATGGTAACAGGCACGTCTATGTCTATTATGGGAATGATCGGCATGCTCATTCTCATGGGTATTGTGGTGAACAACGGCATAGTGCTAGTAGACAGAATCAATCAACTCATAGGTGAGGGTTTGTCGCTGTATGACGCCGTCATTGAAGGCTGTATGACCCGAGTCCGTCCCATATTAATGACGGTTGCTACAACAGTACTGGGTTTAATTCCTCTGGCGCTAGGCAGTACGCGAATTGGGGGAGACGGCCCGCCTTATTCTCCAATGGCCATTGCCATCATAGGTGGGTTAGTGTTTTCAACATTAACCAGTTTATTCTTAGTACCCCTGGCTTATGTGCTGCTACTTAAGCTTAGGTTCAAAACTCAACGCCTATTCAAAACCAGTAAGGCACGGGTGGCCGCATGGGGGCGAATAGCTAATTAACGTTAAAAAGCGGGTCTAGTTTTCACTGTCGTCGTTACAAATAAACGCCGTTTTGTGAAACCTACCCCGCTTTTTCTGGCTTTAACTTTACCGCCGTCAATGCCTTAGCTACGCGACATTAGGTAATCGTGAACGGCATCAGCATGACGCTCTACAGAAAACTCAATAAGGCTTCTACCGTTACACGTTAAGCCTTCTTCAGACGTTACCATACGCAGAACTTCACGCTGGCTCGCACCAATACGACCTACATTACGCGAAAGGCTCGAACGAAGTACACGAACGTCGTCATTGATGATAGCTTTGCAAAAACCAGCGAACTGGGTTTCACCAATAAAACGAACATCTTTTTGTGGTGCGGCGGCGCTTGCGTTAATACTGAACGCAACGGTTGCTGTAGCAGCAAGTACTTTCACTGTTTTGGCTAATTTCATTTTTAAATCCTCAATGTGTGGATAAAGGTGTTAAACAAGTTTGTGGCAAACTCTTACATAGTGGTTGAAGCAGCCAGAAGAACTGCTCAACGCCCTTTATTTATGCATCAAGAATGAAATTTATTCTGTTGAATGTTTGTGTAAGGCGAGTAAAGGTAAGGTAAATCCAGTTGTTACATAAAGATTAACAACTCATGCCGCTGATTTTAAAAGATTTTCTTACATTTCATATTACTAATATATCTAAAGGCGGGATTTAATGGAAAAAACAAATATAACACTAAAGTATAAAAAGGCCCCTATCGGAGCCTCAAAACTGTAATTTTAACAAAATATATTGCAGGTTAGCGCAAATACCACACGATAAAAGCTACTCTTCCTGTAATTAAATTACAAATTTTACTCGTATTTACGCGCCCTTTTCGTTTCAATTGCGTCTATATATGCATGCCAAGACCCATAGCCAATGATAGGCATAAGTACAATAAAACCTATGAACCCAGTCACGTAACCTATCGCAACCGCACTAAAGATAATCGCGCCCCAAATAAGCATAGGTATTTTGTTTAGCCATACCGCATTGACGCTGGTTAGTACCGCAGTGGCAAGGTCAACTTTGCGCTCCATCAGAATTGGTTGAGTAAAAGCCGTTATGAACAGCATTGCTAATGTAAAGCCTGCGCCCACAATAGTTCCTAACGCTAAAAACGGTAGCAGGCTTTCTAAATCATTTTCTATGTAAGGTGGGTAAAGCGCATGAATTAGTGACGCCACCCGTAGCCAAAAGATCATCATTACCATAATCAAAATGGCAAATCCCCATTCGTTGAAGGCGTTGCGACGCATTGCTCTAAGTGAATGTCTAAGGGTGGGTTTATGGCCTTTTTCCATTTCCCAACTAACGTCGTACAACCCTGCTGCTAAAAATGGGCCAATAATCATAAAACACACAATGGCAGGAAGTATAACCAGGTGCCAGCCAGTCATTTCAACCAAGTACATAATAAACCACGGAATTACAGCAAAGAGCACCCCATAAAATAAAGTTAACCCTGGTGCGCGCATGGCATCTCGAAGCGCCAATGACAACCATTTAATCGGGTCGCCAACGTCTAGTTCCTTACACGGAATAACGCGTGCTATACCGCTTTGCGTAATGGCGTTTTCCTGTGTTTCTTTGAAATGGTGCGACATATTTTAATCACCTCTGATTGTTAGCCTGTTCCGTACTAGCGTGTTTTTTATACACACCTTACTACTACGATAGGCATAGAATGAAAAGTTCACAAGTCATTAACATAATTTTTATACTTAAGTGATAAGTGGATTATTCATCTCGTTATATGTCTAATAATTAGCCACTCGATGAAAAAAGTGTCGATTTCAGACGAAATACTGCAAAAATGCCATCGCATATAGCCTTGTATTGCGATAATCTCAGGGTATGTAAATCAACCAGATAGACCATGAAAACTGTATCTCGCTCACATAAATTAGATAACGTTTGTTACGACATCAGAGGCCCTATTGCTGCGCAAGCAAGAAAAATGGAAGATGAAGGCCACCGCATTTTAAAATTAAATATCGGTAACCCTGCCCCATTTGGTTTTGAAGCCCCTGACGATATCGTAAAAGACGTTATTCATAACCTGCCCACGTCTCAAGGATATTCAGACTCAACAGGAATTTATGCCGCCCGCGTAGCCGTGATGCAGTACTACCAGCAGCGCAACATCAAAGATATTCGCGTAGATGATGTGTACATAGGAAATGGTGTTTCTGAGCTTATTATGATGGCAATGCAGGCTTTGCTAAATCATGGTGACGAAGTACTGATCCCGAGCCCAGACTATCCGCTGTGGACGGCAGCAGTAAGCTTGTCTTCAGGTTCTCCAGTGCATTATCGCTGTGACGAGCAGGCAGGCTGGTTCCCCGATATCGACGACATCAAAAGCAAAATTACCAGTAAAACCCGCGCGATTGTTTTAATTAATCCAAACAACCCAACTGGTGCGGTATACGACAAAGCACTATTACAAGAGGTGGTTGAGGTTGCCCGAGAACATGGTTTGGTAGTATTCAGTGACGAAATTTACGATAAAATTTTGTACGACGAAGCCCAGCACACAAGCATAGCATCATTGGCTGACGACGTATTTTTTGTCACGTTCGGCGGTTTAAGTAAGAACTACCGCGTAGCAGGGTTTCGCTCTGGCTGGCTAGTAGTAAGTGGAAACAAGCGACTGGCGTCTGACTATATTGACGGGCTGAATATTCTCTCTTCCATGCGAATGTGTGCCAACGTGCCGTGCCAAAGTGCAATACAAACTGCACTTGGCGGCTATCAAAGCATCAACGATTTAGTTAATGAAAATGGACGTCTGCGTATACAGCGCGACGTTACCACCGATATGCTCAATGGCATCGACGGTATTTCATGCGTTAAACCTAAAGGTGCAATGTACTGTTTCGCCAAGGTGGATGAGAAGAAGTTTAACATTCACAATGATGAGCAAATGGTACTGGACTTATTAAGCTCCGAAAAAATTCTTTTGGTTCACGGTCGCGCGTTTAACCTAACCGAAGGTACCTATTTCAGATTGGTATTTTTACCTCACAGTGACGTACTCGTACCGGCATTGCACCGTATAGGCAACTTCTTTAGAACCTATAAGCAAGGGGCATAGCGTGAGTGATAAAAGCCACTTTTTTGCCCATTTAGCACGCTTAAAGCTTATTAACCGCTGGCCGCTAATGCATAACGTGCGTACAGAAAACGTGCAAGAACACAGTTTACAAGTGGCGATGGTGGCGCATGCTCTTGCACTTATAAAAAACAAGTTTTTCGGCGGTACGTTAAACCCTGATCGTATTGCCACCATGGCGATTTTTCACGATGTGTCTGAGGTGCTAACGGGCGACCTCCCTACCCCAGTAAAATATTTTAACCCTGCGATAAAAGAAGAATACAAAAAAATTGAGAAGATTGCCGAGAACAAGCTTATTGAAATGGCACCTGAAGCATTTCGTGAAGACTATGCGGCACTGATTGATCACCACTACCACAGTGAAGAAGAAGCCTTCATCGTAAAAGCAGCAGATGTGCTTTGCGCTTATCTGAAAACGCTAGAAGAACTTGCTGCTGGCAACCAAGAATTTAAGCTGGCTAAAAAGCGTTTAGATAAAACCCTTAAAGAGTATCATTCTGAAGAGGTAGACTATTTTTTAACACGCTACGTACCAAGCTTTTCATTAAGCCTTGATGAAATCACACAAGACGATATGTGATTAAGGTGAGTAACAGTCCACAAGTTACTTTATTGATGTAACAGAAACAGCAAACATCCAGCATGGCAGCGAGGTTTTTTTTGGCAACAAGCAAATGGGAATTAGCATTACACGAGCGTCGTTTACCACGTAGTGAAACAAGAGACGGCGATCATCGCAATCCGTATCAGCGAGATAAAGCACGCGTGCTTCACAGCGCTGCCTTTCGCAGGTTACAGGCGAAAACCCAAGTACTTGGCGTGGGGCTAAGCGACTTTTATCGTACACGGCTCACCCACTCGCTAGAAGCCGCCCAAATTGGTACAGGCATCACCGCTCAACTATGGGTGAAATTTCCTGACATTACCAGTAGGTTGGCACTCGACCCTACGTTAATTGAAACCTTGTGCTTAGCTCACGATATTGGACATCCGCCCTTTGGTCATGGCGGTGAAATCGCACTCAATTACATGATGCACCAATACGGCGGGTTTGAAGGTAACGGGCAAACGTTTAGGATCATTACTCAGCTTGAGCCCTACACTGCCGAGCACGGCATGAACCTGTGCCGAAGAAGCGTGTTAGGCTTAGTCAAATATCCAAACTTCATTGATGCCTTACATAGTAAAGGCCCTACACCTGAACGCCCTCTTTCACTTCGTCAGGTTAAAGCCCACGACTGGCACCCGCCAAAGGGGCTGTTTCGCTGCGACGAACCTTTATTCGACTGGTTGCTTGCCCCCTTTAGCAATGAAGATAAAGACGCATTTATGCAGTTTACGGCAAAACCGAATGGTCACAGCAAAACCCGGTTTAAGTCGTTTGACTGTTCAATAATGGAGTTGTCGGACGATATTGCCTATGGCATTCACGATTTAGAGGATGCCATTGTTATGGACATGGTAAGCAAACATCATTTTGTCGAGGACGTAACCACCCCACTAAAAGCCCTTGACGTACCATGGTTGTCAGACAATATAGAAGCCCTAACAAACAAGCTATTTAGCGCAGCACATCACGAAAGGAAGAATGCCATAGGTGCGCTGGTAAATAGCTTTATTACCGCTATTGAGATTAAGGGGGTAGACGGCTTTTCTCATCCACTACTTGCGTTTAACGCGGTTATGCCACAGCTGTTTGCCGAAGCGTTAGAGCTTTTCAAACGGTTTGTGTTTAACAAAGTAATACGCCGCCCCGACGTTCAGCTTCTTGAATACAAAGGACAGTTGGTGGTTATGGAGCTGTTCGAAGCATTTGCGTCAGACCCAGACCGCCTGCTCCCTGAGAACACCCAAGAGCGATGGCGCAAAGCCTGTGAAGACGATAACGGCATGCGCGTACTGGCAGATTATATATCTGGCATGACCGACGAATTTGCCTCTCGCTTATACAGCAACATATTTTCCCCTAAACAAGGCGGCATTCAAGATAGTTTGCACATGTAAGCTAGCTTACTTTTTATAAATTTTTGAAATGAAAAGGCCGCTGCTTCGGTCTTTTTTATTATCTCGGTGTCAATAAATAACAATGCTATTGAAACTTAAACCCATTGTTCACGTAGTTAACACTGTTAGATACTCCCCAAGATAGTGAATATAGATACTCGAGTGGGTAAATCAGCCGTTTTTGTAAGTAAGGTGATGTAATGCCAAAACCATTTAAACCCTCAGTAAAATTGACCGATAACGATGTAACTAATGAAGGCGTTTATATGAATCGTCGTTCATTGCTCAAATCTATGGGCTTTGTGGGGGCGTCTACGTTACTTGCGAAGTCAGCTGGTGCAGCAGGTTGGTTTTGGGAAGACGAAGAAGAGAAAGCTACCTTTAAAGGTAAGGCGCTTGAGTTTAGTCAGCCTCCCAGGTTTCAAATAGCGGAAACCCGTACGCCTGAAGATAAAGTCACCAGCTACAATAATTTTTATGAATTTGGTACGTCAAAAGATGCACCAGCTAAAAATGCGACTGAATTTCAAACCAACCCGTGGACGTTAAAAATTGACGGCATGGTAAAAAATCCACTTGAACTTGACCATGACGCACTAACAAAACGCTTTCCTCTTGAAGAGCGAATTTACCGCCTGCGCTGTGTTGAAGCGTGGTCAATGGTAGTGCCGTGGATTGGGTTTGAACTCGGCGCGCTATTAAAGCAAGCCGACCCGTTGATATCAGCTAAATACGTGGCGTTTGAGACCTTATACGACCCAGAGCAAATGCCGGGGCAACGAAGTCGCTTTACCGGTGGCGGTATTGAATACCCATATGTGGAAGGCTTACGTCTTGATGAAGCCATGCACCCGCTAACACTTATGTCTGTTGGTCTTTATGGTAAAACGCTGCCACCGCAAAACGGCGCGCCAATAAGATTGGTTGTCCCTTGGAAATACGGATTTAAGAGCATTAAGTCTATTGTTCGAATTCGCCTTACCGATAAAAAGCCCCCTACAACCTGGAATCGACTGGCAGCCAACGAATATGGCTTTTATGCCAATGTGAACCCTAACGTGGCACACCCTAGATGGAGTCAGGCCAGCGAGCGTAGGATTACAACAGGGGGGCTTCTTGCGAGAAACCGTATCGACACGCAGATGTTCAATGGTTATAGCGAAGTTGCGCCACTTTATAAAAGTATGGACCTTACGCGTAATTACTAGTTTCGCTGTTGCTAGTAGAGAAATTGCATTGCTTTGCATAGGTGTACATAACCAGCGCAGGTTACATGTACGCCCCGCTCGTTTTTATATTATCAGGTTGTGTTATTAATGCCCTTAAGAAAAAAACCATTTAGATTTACCCCATGGCAACGCCGCGGTTTAAAGGCCATCATCCACGGTTTTGCTTTAGGTTATGTCGCGTGGTTGTTTTTGGCAGGTATCACCGACCAGCTCGGCCCCGACCCCGTGAATACGTTAATCAACGAAACCGGCACATGGGCCATTCATTTTTTACTATTAACACTAACCCTAAGCCCACTTGCCAAATGGCTCCCCAGTCCAGAGCCAATACAATTCAGGCGCATGATTGGTGTTTACGCCTTCGTATATGCCTTTGCCCACTTGTTTACCTACATTTTCTTCGAACTTCAGCTAGATATGGCATTGGTTGCCAGTGAAATAGTGAGTAGACCTTACATTAGTGTTGGCATGATTGCGCTCATACTGCTTGTTGCACTTACGGCTACGTCATTTAAACGCCTTCAGCGAAAAATGGGAAGAAAATGGCAAACGCTACATAATAGTATTTATTTGGTTTTGCCCCTTGCACTGCTTCATTTTAGCTGGTCACAAAAAACCTTTTGGCAAGAACCTGTATGGTATTGGCTGGTAGGTTTGCTCTTAATGAGCCCTAGAATTAAGCGATGGTATTCAACTTACCAGAGAAAACAGCAAGGGAGAAAAAGCACGGCGAAAAAAGGAAGAGGTAAAGAGAATATCGCCTAGTGCAAAAGTGATGCTCCCCCCTTCTTAAGACAAAACATAAAGCAGCGCAGCATACCGTCCTGTTTTGCTTAGCGTGACTGCAAGCATAAAAAACCACAGGGGGCTTCTCAACACGCCCGCGACTAGTGTTATAGGGTCGCCAATGATCGGCACCCAGCATAAAAACTAAGCTCCACTTGCCCCATCGCGTAAACACACTGCTCGCTCGATTAAATGTAGCCTCGCTAATATTAAGTTTTTGAGTGGCGATATCCTTTCCAAACGCATACCCCAGTAAATAGTTAACCAGCGACCCCAGTACATTTCCTATAGAAGCAACAACGAGCAATATTGCCCCATTTAAGCCACTACCATACAGTGCGCTTAAAACAATCTCTGAACTAAAAGGCAAAATAGTGGCAGCTAAAAATGCCGATAAAAACATGCCTAAATAGCCTAAATGTATTAGTGCACTCAATGTTTTCCCAAGTTTATACAGTAGTTAGTGTTGTGAAAATCATGCGCATTCTACCCTATCGAGTTCAGAAAAGTCTTTGAAAGAAATAAGCGGAATAAAAAACTTATTACTTTTTATAGAGTTACATTTCCTCCCGCAAATTGTGCGAAAAAAGTACAACTAACCACTTGCCAAAACAGCAAATTATCAATACTGTATACACATACACACTGTATAAGTAACCAGTATTAAGAAATTGGGCTTTAACGTTACATTCATTAAGGGTTTTATTATGAGCACATCTTCAGTTTCACGATTAAATGCATTGCGCGCTTCGGTTTCAAATGTTGTTCAGCTTCCTCTACCTATAGAAGGTTTCCCTAGTGAAAAGAACAACACGGGAAAAGGCGCTAACGATAAAGGCTGGAATTACTTGCTTTCAAATACAGTTTCTTTTTCGAAAACGGTTGACCATGCCATACGTATTCAGAAGCCAGAAAAAGAAAAAATGCCGGAGTGGATCAGCAAGCTTATTACGGGTGGACAGTGTAAAACACTGTATGTCGAAAATATTGATCTAGACCTACAGCCTACTGACAGCGAGATGATTAGAAAACTTTGTGAACTTTATTCCGTTAGCTTAGTTAACGTGCGCGTAGATAGCGTAAACGATGTACAGAATGTTGCGTTAGGTCCGTGGTAAGTGGTTTTTCCCTAACCAGCGGTGCTAGCTCTTTTTTGGCAGGTATCGTGCCATGCTTGCGCGTAACAACAACAGCATATATTCAAAAAGTTTGGGCCTAATGGCACATGCAATTATACTGTGGCGTTTTGTACACCGTTATTTATGAGTTGCCCTATGCGCTGTTTTTGTTGCTCTTCAAAACCCTTCCAAGCATGTTGCGAGCCTTTTATAAAAGGCGATAAAACCCCTGTTACTGCCGAGCAACTTATGCGTTCGCGATTTTCTGCCTACGCCACTGCGCAATACGCCTATATTCTCGACACCTATACTCAAGAAAAACAGCAAGGTCTGTCTGTAGATGATTTAGCGCAAAGCGCTCAAGGCGCTAAGTGGTTTGCTCTTCAGGTACATTATGCGCAATCTGAAGAAAGCGCAGAGCCAAATACAAGCGCTACTTTACATTCAGATACCGTTGAATTTACAGCCTTTTATTTTGAAGATAAAAAAATGTATCAGCTGCATGAAACCTCCAACTTTAGAGTTGAAAACGGCGCGTGGCGGTATCATGATGGCACACTGCACGATGACTGCGGAAAAGTTAAATATGGCAGGAACCTTCCCTGTGTATGTGGAAGCAGCAAAAAGTTCAAGCAATGCTGCGCTAATAAAAGCCATTAACTACGTACAAACGACACGCTTCATGTTTTAACGTATATCAGCCCACTAAGTTCCCTTGGCAGAACAAAGCAACCAACTTTCCCCCTCTCGTTAACGGTTCACTTTTTAGTCAATGGTGCTATTATAAAAAGTGAGCTGCTTTTTTAACCCGTTGATCTAAAAAGTTTGTTCGCCAACACAGTACTGCGAAAGGGTTGCTAGCACCTTTGAATTGCTGAATACCCTCTGCAGTATTTAAAACATGCTAAAACAAGGACAGTTATGAAAAGCTTCGTACGATTTGCGACAACACTTATTGCCACTACTTTGCTTTTTGGATGCGGAGGTAGCGACTCGAGTAATACACTCGATGAACTTAATAAAAATCGAGCAAAATGGGAGAACGCGAATATTGATAGCTACCAGTTCGAGTTTAGGGTTGTATGCTGAAGTAAATGTTGAATTGTTCCCCGAATAATTTAACCTTGATACGTTCATCGAGTAGGGTGAGGCTTGCGCCTCATCCCTCTCACAGAACCGTACGTACGGGCCTCGTATACGGCTCCTGCATACTTCATATCACTTGCTAAGTGACACAATGC